>NZ_DAIQNN010000035.1:0-32058 GCF_036788415.1 Rubrimonas sp.
GGCCGGCCGCTGGCGATGAACCTGCCCGCCGCCGCGATCTACGCCCATCCCCACGAACTCGACGACCCGGCGGCGGCGGCCGCCGCGCTGGCCGCCGTGCTCGACGGCGTCTCGGAGGACACGCTGCGCGCGCGCTTCCGGGAGGGCCGGCGCTTCGCCTGGGTCAAACGGCCGATCTCGCCGCGGGAGCGGCAGGCGGCGCACGATCTCGGTCTGCCCGGCGTCTATTTCGGCGCGCGGGAAATGCGGCTCTACCCTGCGGGCCGGATCGGCGCGCATGTGCTGGGCGGCGCGCGCTTCGGCGACGAGAGCGTCGATTTCGCCGACACGGTGGGCCTCGCCGGCGTCGAACAGCGCTACGACGCCGCCCTGCGCGATCCCGCCCGCGCCGGCGCGCCGCTGCGCCTCAGCCTCGACCTGCCCGCCCAGACCGCGCTGACCGAAACCCTGCGCGCCGCCATGGAGCGCTTCACGTCCAAGGCCGCCTCGGCCGTGCTGATGGAGGCCGGCACTGGTCGGATCGTCGCCATGGTCTCGCTGCCCGATTTCGATCCCAACGCCCGCCCGAACCCCGCCGATCCGAAGATCGCGGCGAGCGGCGCGCTGATGAACCGCGCAGCGGGCGGGGTGTTCGAACTCGGCTCGGTGATGAAACCGCTCTTCGCCGCCTTCGCGATGGAGGAGGGGATCGCAGGCCCCCAGAGCGCGCTCGACGCGACCGGCCCGCTGGTCTGGGGCCGCTTCACCATCCGCGACTTCCACCGCATGCCGCCGCGCATGACGCTGACCGAAGTCATCGCCGAGAGCTCCAACGTCGCCACCGCGCGGCTCGCCATCGCGCTCGGGGTCGAGCGCACGCGCGCCTATCTCGACCGGCTGGGGCTGCTGTCGCCGCTGGAGGTCGATCTGGCGGAGGCGTCGCTCAGCCGACCGCTGACCCCGCCGCGTTGGTCGGAGTTGTCGGCGATCACGATCAGCTACGGCCATGGCCTCGCGATCACGCCGCTGCATCTGGCGCAGGCCTATGCGGCGATGGTCAATGGCGGGCTGCGCGTGCGTCCGAGCTTCGACGCCGACGCGCCCCCGCCCGCCGAGGCGGATCGGGTGTTCTCGCCGCAGACGTCGGCGCGCATGCGCGCGATCCTGCGCGCCGTGGTGACCGACGGAACGGGCGGCTTCGCAGAAGCCGAGGGCTACGAAGTGGCCGGCAAGACCGGCACCGCCGACAAGCCCAAGCCGGGCGGGGGCTATCATCGCGACCGCGTCATCGCGAGTTTCGCCGGCGCCTTCCCGGCCTCCGACCCGAAATATGTGATGGTGGTCTCGCTCGACGAGCCGGTCGACCGCTCCGGCCCGATCGCGCGCCGCACGGCGGGCTGGACGGCGGCGCCCGTCTTCGGCGCCGCCGTCGCCCGTCTCGCCCCGATCCTCGGTCTGCGCCCGATCGCGCCCGCCAGCCCCGACGACGCGCCGCAGGCGCTCGTCGCGGCGGCGCAGTGAGGTGCCGATGCCCAGCCTGCGCGCGCTCGGGCTCGACGGGCTGGCCGTGCTCGGCCCGCTCCCCGCGCCCGATCTCGAGATCGGCGGGATCGTCGTCGACAGCCGCGAGACCCGGCCGGGCGACCTGTTCGCGGCGATGCCGGGCGCGAAGCTCGACGGGGCCGAGTTCGCGCCTTACGCGCTGCGCATGGGGGCCGTCGCCGTGCTCGCGAGCCTCGACGGGGCGCTGCGGGCGCGCGACCTGCTCGGCGGCGGCTTCCCGGTCCCCTTCCTGATCGCCGGCGATCCGCGCCGGGCGCTGGCGCTGGCCGCCGCGCGTCTGCATCCCGGCCAGCCCGAGACGCTGGTCGCGGTCACCGGCACCAACGGCAAGACCTCGGTCGCGAGCTTCGCTCGTCAGATCTGGACGGAGCTGGGCCTTCGGGCGGTCAATTTCGGCACCACCGGCGTCGAAGGGGCGGTGGAGGCGCCGCTCTCGCACACCACGCCCGAGCCGCTGACGCTGCACGCGCTGCTCGCCGATCTCGCGGCGAAGGGCGTGAGCCATGCCGCGATGGAGGCGTCGAGCCACGGGCTCGCGCAAAGGCGGGTGGACGGGGCGCGTCTGGCGGCAGGCGCGCTCACCAACATCTCGCGCGACCACATGGACTACCACCGCGACGCCGCCGACTACGCCGCCGCCAAGCTGGGCCTGTTCGCCCGGGTTCTGCCCGAGGGCGCGGCGGCGGTGGTCAACGCCGACGACGCCAATTTCGAGGCGGCGGCGCATCTCGCGCGGTCGCGCAGGCTGCGGCTGATCGGGGTGGGCGCGGCCGAGGGCGCGGCGCTGCGGCTGGTCGGGACCGACTTCGATCCCGATGGGCAGACGATCCGCTTTCTCTGGGAGGGCGCCGAGCGGCGGTCGCGGCTGCGGCTGATCGGCGGGTTTCAGGCGCACAACGCGCTGATCGCGGCGGCGCTCGTCATCGCCTGCGGCGAAGCGCCGGAGGCGGTTTTCGCCGCGCTGGAAGGGCTTCGAGCGGTGCGCGGGCGGATGGAGCTGGTCGCGCGGCGGGCGAATGGCGCGGCGATCTACGTCGATTACGCCCACACCCCCGACGCGCTGGCGGCGGCGCTCGCGGCGCTGCGGCTGCACGCGCCGGGGCGGATCGTGGTCGCATTCGGCGCGGGCGGGGACCGCGATGCGGGCAAGCGCCCGCTGATGGGCGCGGCGGCGGCGAAGCTGGCCGACCTCGCCATCGTCACCGACGACAACCCCCGCTCCGAGGACCCCGCCGCGATCCGCGCGCAGATCCTCGCCGCAATGGCCGGCGCGGATTTCGAGGAGGCGGGCGACCGCGCCGAGGCGATCCTGCGCGGCGTGGACGCGCTGGGGCCGCGGGACCGCCTTCTGATCGCCGGAAAGGGCCACGAGACGGGGCAGACCATCGGCGCGCAGGTCATTCCCTTCGACGACGCCGAGACCGCGCGCGCCGCCGTCGCCGCGCTCGACGCAGAGGACGCGCCATGACCCCCCCGCTCTGGACAGCCGCCGAAGCCGCCGCCGCGACCGGCGGACGCGCGCGCGGCGACTGGGCGGCGACCGGCGTCTCCATCGACAGCCGCGCCGTCGCGCCGGGCGAGCTGTTCGTCGCGCTGACCGGCGACAACCGCGACGGCCACGCCTTCGCGTCGGATGCGCTCGCGCGCGGGGCTGCGGCGGCGATGGTCTCGCGCCTGCCAGAAGGCGTCGCCGCGACTGCGCCGCTGCTCGAAGTCGGCGACACGCTGGAGGGGCTGCGCGCGCTCGGCGCGGCGGCCCGCGCGCGGCTGTCGCTCTCGGCCCGCGTGATCGGGGTGACCGGCTCGGTCGGCAAGACCGGGGTGAAGGAGATGCTGCGCGCGATGCTGGGCGCGCAGGCCCCGACCCACGCCCCCGAGCGCAGCTTCAACAACCATTGGGGCGTGCCGCTGACGCTCGCGCGCATGCCGGCCGACACGGAGTTCGCCGTGATCGAGATGGGCATGAACCACGCCGGCGAGATCGCGCCGCTTTCGCAACTCGCCCGGCCGCATGTCGCGCTGATCACCACCGTCGAGGCCGTGCACATCGAGAATTTCGCGGATGAAAGCGGGATCGCCGACGCCAAGGCGGAAATCTTCGATGGGCTCAAGCCCTTGCCCGGCGGCGGCGCGCCCGTCGCGGTCCTGAACGCGGACAACCGCTGGCTCGACCGTCTCGCCCAGGCCGCGGCCCGCGCCGGCGCGCGCGTGGTCGCCTTCGGAACGGGGGCGCAGGCGCAGGCCCGCCTGCTCGACGCCGAGCCGCACGGCGCCGCCACTGTGGCGCGCGCGCAGGTCGGCGGGCGCGACGTGGTGTTCAAGATCGCGGCCCCCGGCCGGCATCTCGCGCTGAACGCGCTCGGCGCCCTCGCCGCCGCCGAGGCCGCCGGCGCCGACCTCGCCCGCGCGGCGCTGGGCCTCGCGGAGTGGCGCCCGCCGGAGGGGCGCGGCGCGCGTTGGGAAGTGCTGCTCGGCGAGGACGCGGTCGACGGCGCTTTCCTTCTGATCGACGAAAGCTACAACGCCAACCCCGCTTCGGTCGGCGCTGCGCTTGAGGTGCTCGCCGCGACGCGCACCGAGGATGGCGTGGGCCGCGTGGCGCGCGGGCGGCGCATCGCCTGGCTCGGCGACATGCTCGAACTCGGCGACCGCGAGACCGCGATGCACGCAGCGCTCGCCGACCACCCCGCGCTCGCGCGCATCGATCAGGTGATGTGCGTCGGCCCCCGGATGCGCGCGCTGCACGCCGCGCTGCCGGAGGACAGGCGCGGCGGCTGGTTCGCCACCTCGGAGGAGGCCGCCGCCCGCGCCCGCCGCGTGACCGACGCGGGCGACGTGGCGATGGTGAAGGGCTCGAACGGGATGCGGATGGCGCGCGTGGTCGCCGCGCTCAAGGCGATGGGGCGCGCGCGCGATCTCGGCGCGCCGCCCGAGGAGGTCTGATGCTGTATCACCTGCTGGTCCCGCTTTCCGAAGGCGGCGATTTCTTCAACCTTTTCAGATATTTGACATTCCGGGCGGGCGGCGCCTTCATGACCGCGCTGATCATCGGCTTCGCCTTCGGGCCCTGGGTGATCAAGACGCTGCGGCGGATGCAGAAGAAGGGCCAGCCCATCCGCTCGGACGGCCCGGAGAGCCACATCATCCAGAAGGCCGGCACGCCGACCATGGGGGGCGTGATGATCCTCGGCGCGCTGCTGATCGCCACGCTGCTGTGGAGCCGGCTCGACAACGGTTATGTCTGGATCGTCGCGCTGACCACGGCGGGCTTCGGCGCGATCGGCTTCGCCGACGACTTCCTCAAGGTGACGCGCTTCAACACGCGCGGCGTGCCGGGGCGGGTGCGGCTTCTCGCGGGCTTCGCCATCGCGCTCGGCGCGGCGCTGTGGGCGGCGGCGCTCCAGCCCGCCGGGCTGTCGGGTCTGATCGCAGTTCCGGTGTACAAGGAAGTGCTGATCGACGTGTCGCTCCTCTACTTCCCCTTTGCGATGCTGGTGATCGTCGGCGCGGCCAATGCGGTGAACCTCACCGACGGGCTCGACGGGCTGGCGATCATGCCCGCGATGATCGCGGCCGGCGCGCTCGGCTTCATCGCCTATGTGGTGGGCCGCATCGACTTCACCGAGTACCTTCAGGTCCACTACATCCCCGGCGCCGGCGAGATCGCGGTGTTCTGCGCCGCGCTGATGGGGGCGGGGCTGGGGTTCCTGTGGTGGAACGCGCCGCCGGCGATGGTGTTCATGGGCGACACCGGCTCGCTGGCGCTGGGCGGCGCGCTGGGGGCCATCGCGGTCTCCACCAAGCACGAATTCGTGCTGGCGATCGTGGGCGGCTTGTTCGTGGTCGAGGCGCTGTCGGTGATCATTCAGGTCGCGTGGTTCAAGCGGACGGGCAAGCGCGTGTTTCTGATGGCGCCGATCCACCACCACTTCGAGAAGAAGGGCTGGCGCGAGGAGACCATCGTGATCCGCTTCTGGATCGTGGCCGTGATCCTAGCGCTGGTCGGCCTCGCGACGCTGAAGCTGCGATGAGCGGAACGCCGGTCATATCGCGCCGGGACGCAGGCGACGCGCTCAGCCCCGATGCTCCGCCCGGCGTTTGCGCCGGGCAGCGCCCGTCCGCCCCCCCGGGCGGGCGCTTCACGCCCCCCCGCGGACGCGCGCTGCCCTCCTCGCCGAGCCCAGCCGTCGCCAGCCTGCGCCCTCTGTCGCGACCGTCGGTCTCGGGAGCCCCCCGATGATCCCCGTCCGCGGCTACGCCGGAAAGCGCGTCGGCGTGCTCGGGCTCGGCCGTTCCGGCCTCGCCGCCGCCCGCGCGCTCGCCGCCGGGCAGGCGACGCCGGTCTGCTGGGACGACGGCGAGGCCGCGCGCGCCCGCGCCGAGGCCGAGGGCTTCGCGGTGGAGGACCTCACGCGCGAGCGCCCCTGGGCCGACATCCCCGCATTGATCGTCGCGCCGGGCGTGCCGCATCTGCACCCCGCCGCGCACCCGGCGATCCTGCGGGCGCAGGCGGCGGGGGCGGTGATCGACAACGAGGTGGGGCTGTTCTTCCGCGGCCTCGGGATGAGCGACGCGCAAATCCGCATCGTCGCCGTCACCGGCTCGAACGGCAAGTCCACCACCACCGCGCTGATCGCCCACATCCTGCGCGAGTCGGGGCGGCCCGTGCAGCTCGGCGGCAACATCGGCCGCGCCGTGCTCGACCTCGACCCGCCCGCCGACGGCGAGACCTTCGCGCTCGAGCTGTCCTCCTACCAGATCGAGCTGGCGCGCGCGCTGGCGCCGGACGTGGCGGTGTTCCTCAACCTCTCGCCCGACCATCTCGACCGGCATGGCGGGATGGGCGGCTATTTCGCGGCCAAGCGCCGGCTGTTCGAACTCGGCGCGCCAAGCCGCTGCGTGGTCGGCGTGGACGATCCCCATGGCCGCTTCCTCGCGGCCTCGCTGCGCGACGACCCCGAGACCGGCGACCCGGTGACGGAGATTTCGGCGGCGTCGCGCTTGCGCGGGCGGGGCTGGTCGGTGTTTCTCAACCGCCATCATCTCACCGAATGGCGGCGGGGCGCGCAGGCGGCGGCGTTCGACCTGCGCGCGGCCCCGGCGCTGATCGGCGCGCACAACGCGCAGAACGCCTGCGCCGCCTGGGCCGCCTGCCGCGCGCTGGGGCTCGGGCCGAAGGCGATCGAGAAGGGGCTGGCGAGCTTCCCCGGCCTGCCGCACCGCCTCCAGCGCGTCGCGGAGAAGGACGGCGTGCTCTTCGTCAACGACAGCAAGGCCACCAACGCCGACGCGGCGGAAAAGGCGCTCACCGCCTTCGAGCGAGTGCGCTGGATCGCCGGCGGGCGACCCAAGGAAGGCGGGATCGAAGCGTTGCGCCCGCATTTCGGGCGGGTCGCGAAGGCCTATCTGATCGGCGAGGCGGCCTCCGCTTTCGCCGCGACGCTCGGCGACGCGCCGCACGCGCTCTGCGGCGACCTCGACGCGGCGGTGCGGATGGCCGCCGCCGAGGCGCTGCCCGGCGAGGCGGTGCTGCTCTCGCCCGCCTGCGCGAGCTTCGACCAGTTCGCCGATTTCGAAGCGCGCGGCGAGGCCTTCGTGCGCCTCGCGCGGCAGTTGACGGAGGGTGCGCCGTGACCGAGATCGCATTCGGCCAGAGATCGGCCCCGCCGCTTCCGCTCGACGGTTCGGTGCTGGGGCGCTGGTGGCGTTCGGTGGACCAGTGGACGATGGGCGCCGTCGGCGCGCTGTTCGTGATCGGGATGGTGCTGGGGCTCGCCGCCTCGCCGCCGCTGGCCGACCGCAACGGCCTGCCGCATTTCCACTACGTCACGCGGCAAGCCTTCTTCGGGGTCCTCGCCCTCGGCGCGATGGTGGCGCTGTCGCTGGCCAGCCCGCGCCAGATCCGCCGGATCTCGACGCTGGGCTTCGCGGTCTTTCTCGCCGCCGTCGCCCTGCTGCCGGTCCTGGGGACCGATTTCGGCAAGGGGGCCGTGCGCTGGTACTCGTTCGGCTTCGGCTCGGTGCAGCCTTCGGAGTTTCTCAAGCCCTTCTTCATCGTGTTCGCGGCGTGGCTCCTTTCGGCCTCGACGCAGCCGGGCGGGCCGCCGGGGGCGCTGCTGTCCTTCCTGCTCGCGACGCTCGCGGCGGGGCTCCTCGTGATCCAGCCCGATTTCGGGCAGGCGACGCTGGTGCTCGCGGTCTGGGGGCTGATGTATTTCGTCGCCGGCGCGCCGGCCCTGCTGCTGGCGGGACTTGCGGGGTCCGCCGCAGCGGCGGGCTGGGCCGCATACACGCATTCGGCGCATTTCGCCCGCCGAATCGACGCCTTCCTCGCTGAGGACGTCCAGCCCCTCACCCAGCTCGGCTATGCGACCGACGCGATTCTCGCCGGGGGGCTGTTCGGCGTCGGCGTCGGAGAAGGTTCGGTGAAGTGGAGCCTTCCAGACGCTCACACCGACTTCATCATCGCAGTCGCCGCCGAGGAGTACGGGCTGCTGTTCTGTCTGCTGATCGTCGGGCTGTTCGGGCTGATCGTCCTGCGCTGCCTGCAACGGCTGATGGCCGAGCGCGACGTCTTCACGCAGCTGGCGGGGCTGGGATTGACGGCGCTCGTCGGCATGCAGGCGCTCGTCAACATGGGCGTCGCGATCCGGCTGTTCCCGGCCAAGGGCATGACGCTGCCCTTCATCTCCTATGGCGGCTCCTCGGCGCTGGCGGTGGGGATCGGGATGGGGATGCTGCTCGCGCTCACCCGTCGCCGCAGCGCCGCCGAGGTCGCGCGCGGGCTGTGAGGTCCGTCACCGCGCGAGGATCCCCCGCGCAGGGGTCCTCAGCTGGGGATGTCGTGCAGGTCGAGGCTGGCCATCGCGCGCTCGGTCGCCTCGACCATCATCAGCTCGGTCGCGATGGCGCAGCCGCGGCGCAGCTCCTCGAGCGTGACCATTCGCGGCGCGCGCTCGATCTCGTCATGCACCGCGAGGCGGAGTTCCGCGTCGCTGAGGTCGCCCGACAACTCGCCGTTGATGCGCGAGAGACGATCGAACACTTCGGCCACCCAGGGCCCGAGATCGCCGACTGCGTCGCGCATCGGGAGCATCCTCTTTCGGAACATTTGGGTCAGAGTTTCAGGAAAATCGCGACAAATCCACTGTGTTTCCGTGATTTAACCAGCTTTGCGACCTGCGCGCGAGGCGTGGCGGCGCCTCTTGCGCGCAGGCGGCGGAGGTCGCATTTCTCAGCCATGTTCGACCTTCGCGATCACGGCGCGCTGCCTCACCCACGGCTCGACGCGCAATTCTACGACGGGGTGGCCATGCGGCGCCTCGCAGCTTTCGGCATCGACACGGCGGCGGCGCTGCTGATCGGCGTTCTGGTCGCGGCGGCGTTCGGCGTGGCGACGCTGGGGCTCGGCCTCCTCGCCTTCGTCCCGGCCGTCGGGCTGGTCGGGTTCCTGTATCGCTGGCTCTCGATCGCGCGCTGGTCGGCGACGCCGGGGATGCTGGCCGCCGGGATCGAGCTGCGCCGCTATGACGGGGCGCGTTTCGACGCGCGCGACGCGCTGATCCACACGCTGCTGTTCGGCGCGATGACGCTGGCCGTGCTGCCGCAGATCGCCAGCATGGCGCTGATGGCGACGTCGCCGGTCGGTCGCGGCGCGCATGACATGCTGCTCGGCTCGACGGCGATCAACCGCCCGCTCTGAGGGCGGATTCGCCGCGCGTCCACCGCGGAACGTCTTGCGTGACGGCGCTGTGAAACGCGTCTACTCTTTTCGCATCCACTTGGCGCGCGGATGCCTGATGAGCCACCATACGAACCGACAGATCACGGCGCAGTTCTTCCTTACGGCGACGCAGCCCTGCCCGTATCTGCCGGGGCGCGACGAACGCAAGGTGTTCACGACGCTGCGCGGGCGCGACGCGGCGACGATGCATGACGAGTTGTCGCTGCGCGGTTTCCGGCGCAGCCAGAGCGTCGCCTACCGCCCTTCCTGCCCGACCTGCGCCTCCTGCCTGTCCACCCGCATTCCCGTGGCGGGCTTCGAGCCGAGCCGCACGCAGCGCCGCATCGCGCGGCGCAACGCCGATCTGACGCGCCGGGCCTGCGCGCCCTGGGCCACCGAGGAGCAATACGCCCTGTTCCGCCGCTATCTCGACACCCGCCACGCCGAGGGTGGGATGGCCGAGATGGACGCCGCCGAATTCGCCGCGATGATCGAGGAGACGCCGGTCCGCTCGCGCGTGGTCGAGTATCACGACCCCGGTCTGCCGCGCGGCGAGACGCTGGTCGCGGCCTGCCTGACCGACGTCACGAATGATGGGCTTTCGATGGTCTACAGCTTCTTTTCGCCCGAGGCGCGGGGGCGCTCGCTCGGCCAGTTCATGATCCTCGACCACATCGAGATCGCGCGCGAGGCGGCGTTGCCCTATCTCTATCTCGGCTACTGGGTGCCGGGATCGCCGAAGATGGATTACAAGGCCGCCTTCCGCCCTTTCGAGATCTATGTGCGCGGGCGCTGGCGGCTGATGCGCGACGCGCAGGAGGCGGCGGAGGCGGCGCCCAAAGGCCCCGCGCCCTTCGACCCGATCTGAGGCCGCAGCGCGCAACCAGCGGGTGCGCAAATCCGAACTGCCGCGTCGCACAAGCGGATTTGGGCGAATTTTCGCGTGGAAAGCGTCGTCCGGGCGGGTGGGCGGCGTTGAAGGCGGTCGCGCATGTCACTAGCGTCGCCCCAAGCGAGTCGGCCTCAGGCCGCGACCGCAGATGCATCAGGGAGGCTCTGAACGTGGATCGTCGCAACTTCCTCACCGCCGGCGTCGCCGGCGCCGCGGCTGGCGCCCTCGCCGCGCCGGCCATCGCGCAGGACAAGCAGGTCGTGCGGATGGTCACGACCTGGCCGCGCAACTTCCCCGGTCTCGGCACCGGCGCCCAGCGCGTCGCCGACCGCATCACCGCCGCTTCGGGCGGGCGCATCGAGGTCAAGCTGTTCGCCGCGGGCGAGCTGGTGCCGCCCTTCGAGAGCTTCGACGCGGTCGCCACCGGCGCCGCCGAGATGTATCACGGGGCGGAATACTACTGGCAGGGCAAGCACAAGGGCTACAACTTCTTCGCCGCGGTGCCGATGGGCCTGACCGGGCAGGAGCTGCAGGCCTGGGTGCATTTCGGCGGCGGTCGCGAACTCTGGGACGAGCTCGGCGCGAAGTTCGGCGTGAAGGGCTTTCTCGCCGGCAACACCGGCGTGCAGTTCGGCGGCTGGTTCCGCAACCCGATCCTGTCGATGGACGACATGAAGGGGCTGAAGATGCGCATCCCGGGCCTTGGCGGCGAAGTGCTGCGCGCCGTCGGCGCCAGCGCCGTGTCGCTGCCGGGCGGCGAGATCTTCCCTGCGCTGCAGGCCGGCACGATCGACGCGACCGAATGGGTCGGCCCCTACAACGACCTCGCCTTCGGCTTCCACAACATCCTCAAGACCTACATGTATCCGGGGTTCCACGAGCCGGGCTCGGGCCTATCGGTCGGCATCAACATGGGCTGGTGGGACAGCCTGAGCGCCGCCGACAAGGTGATGATCGAGGCCTGCTGCAGCGCCGAGAACGACGTCATGACGGCCGAGTTCAACGCCCGCAACGGCGGCGCCCTCGCGGCGCTGGTCAACGAGCACGGCGTGCAGCTGCACCGCTTCCCCGACGAGGTGTTCGCCGAACTCGCGAAAGCCTCCGAGGACGTGCTGGCGGCGGTCGGGTCGGAGGACGAACTCGGCGGCCGCATCTTCGAGAGCTTCCGGACCTTCCGCGCCTCGGTCGCCGCCTACACCAAGCTCTCCGAAGAGGCCTACACCGCCGCGCGCGGCGCGGCGCTCGGCATCTGACGGCGGGATGGCGGGGGCGCGCCGGCGGACCGGCGCGCTCCCGCTCCGCTCCTTGCGGCGCCTGAGCGCCGGGACCGATCATGGCGCACGCCCTCTACCGCTTCATCGACGCGCTGAACGACCGGATCGGGCGCTTCGTCGCCTGGTTCACGCTGGCGATGGCGCTGATCCAGTTCGCCACGGTGCTGATGCGCTACGTGTTCTCCGCCAACGCGTTTCTCGGCCTGTCCTCGCTGTGGTGGCAGGAGGCGATCGTCTATCTGCACGGCGCGCTGATCATGGGGGCCGCAGGCTACACCTTCCTGCATGACGGCCATGTGCGGGTGGACATCTTCTACCGCGACGCCAGCCAGCGCGCGAAGGACTGGACCGATCTGATCGGCTCGCTCGTCTTCCTGCTGCCCGTCTGCTACCTGATCTACTGGTCCGCGTGGCCGAACGTCGCGCTGTCCTGGCGCAATCTGGAAGGCTCGGCTGAGACCTCGGGGATCCCTCTGAAGTATCTTCTCAAAAGCACGGTGCTGCTGATGGCGGCGCTGCTGGCGCTGCAAGCGGTTTCGACGGCGCTCAAGGCGGCGCTTCGGCTCATGGGCCATGAGGTGGTCGAGCGCCATCGCGACCCGGCGACGAGCTGACGGCGGCGGTCATGCAGTTTCTCGTCGATCATCTCGACCTGCTGATGTTCGCCGCCGCCGTGGCGCTGCTGCTGCGCGGCTTTCCGGTCGCCTTCACGCTGGCGGGCGTGGGGCTGCTGTTCGCGCTGATCGGGGCGCAGTTCCAGCAGGGCTTCTTCGTCGGCGGCGACGTGCTGTCGTCGCTGAGCTTTCTCAAGCCCTTCTTCAACCGCATTTTCGGCCTGATGGACGAGACCAACGAAGTGCTGGTCGCGGTCCCGCTCTTCGTCTTCATGGGGGTGATGCTCGAGCGCAGCCAGGTCGCGGGCGACCTGCTCGAGACGATGGGCAAGCTGTTCGGGACGTTGCGGGGCGGGCTCGGCCTGTCGGTCACCTTCGTCGGAATGCTGCTCGCCGCCTCGACCGGGATCGTCGGCGCGACGGTGGTGACGATGGGCATGATCTCGCTGCCCTCGATGCTGAAATACAATTACGACAAGGGGCTGGCCTGCGGCTCGATCGCCGCCGCCGGCACGCTTGGGCAGATCATCCCGCCGTCGATCGTGCTGGTGATCCTTGGCGACGTGATCTCGAACGAATACATCGAGGCGCGGCGGCTGGTCGGCGACTGGGCGCCAAAGCCGGTTTCGGTGGGCGATCTGTTCGTCGGCGCGCTGCTGCCGGGGCTGCTGCTGGTCGCGCTCTACATGTTCTATCAGATCGGGCTCGCCTTCCTGCGCCCCTCCGCCTCGCCGGCGATGCCGCCGTCCGAGCGGGCGACCGCGCACGAGCTGCTGCGCGTGCTGGCGCCGCCGATCCTGCTGATCTTCGCCGTGCTCGGCTCGATCCTGTTCGGCGTGGCCACGCCGACAGAGGCGGCCTCGGTCGGCTGCGTCGGCGCGATCCTGCTGGCGGGGGAGCGGGCCGACGAAGCCCGCCCCTGGCCGCAATATCTCGCGGTGCTGGGGCTGTTCGGGGCGCTGCTGCTGAAGCTCAACTTCGATCTGCGGCTGACGCGGGCCGAGATCGAGCCCATCGACTTCGCCGCGATGTGGGTCGCGGGCGGGTTTCTGGGGCTGACGGTCTGGGGGTTGGCGCTCAGCCTGCTGCGCATTCACCGCGCGGGCACGCTGCGCGACGTGATGCAGTCGACCACCAAGGTCACCGCCATGGTGTTCATGATCCTGATCGGCGCGCAGCTCTTCAACCTCACCTTCCGCGGCCTCGGCGGCGAGGAGACCATGCACGAGATCCTCTCCGCGGTGCCGGGCGGCGCGTTCGGCGCGATGCTCGCCGTGATGCTGCTGATGTTCGTGCTCGGCTTCTTTCTCGATTTCCTCGAGATCGTCTTCGTGGTGATCCCGATCACCGCGCCGACGCTGTTCATGCTCGGGCTCGATCCGATCTGGGTCGCGATCATGATCGCGGTGAATCTGCAGACCTCGTTCCTGACGCCGCCCTTCGGCTTCGCGCTCTTCTATCTGCGCGGCGTCGCGCCGCCCGAAGTCAGCACGATGGACATCTATCGCGGGGTGATCCCCTTCGTGATCATCCAGCTGATCGCGCTCGGGATCCTCGCCCTCTACCCGCCGCTCGCGACCTGGCTGCCCGGCGTCGTGTTCGGCTGAGGCGCGGCGGCGCGCAATGCGCCACCGCGCGAGAGGTCAGCCTCGGGCGGCGCCGACCGCCCTCCAGGCGAGCGGGAAGACGAGCGCCGCGAGGCCGAGCTTGAGCGCGTCGCCCAGCAGGAACGGCGTCAGCCCCCAGGCGAGGATCGGCTTGTCGAAGCCGTGCAGCATCCCCAGCCAGAGCAGACCGGGGACGTAGATCAGCGCCGTGCCGCCCAGCATCGCCGCCGCCATCAGCGGGGCGGAGCGGTCCCAGCCGCGCGCCGCGGCCCAGCCCATGAAGCACGCCGCCAGCGCGAAGCCGACGAGATAGCCGCCCGTGCCGCCCAGCATGTAGGCCAGCCCCGCCGCCTCGGCGGACGAGCCGGTGAACACGTCGAAGCCGAGCGCGCCGACCGCCAGATAGGCGAGCATCGTCGCCCCGCCGAGGCGCGCGCCATAGGCCGCCCCGAGCGACAGCACGACGAAACTCTGCATCGTGATCGGCACCGGCCACATCGGAACCTTGACCTTGGCCGCCACCGCCATCGCGGCGACGCCGAAGGCGACCAGCGCCGCCCGCTTGACCCACAGCGCCGACCCCTCGGCCGGCGCGAGCGCCTCGCTCAGAACTCTGCTCATGCGCAATCCTCTCCCTGTCCGGATCTGCGGCGAGGCTATGCGCAGCGGCGCGCTGCGGCAAGCGGGCCCTTGGGAGGACGCGGCGCCGACCGATGACGCGGCGCCGCATCGCACCGCCTTGCGCCGCCGCCGCCGCCGCGCTACCTCGCGCGCCATGGCCGGAACAGACAGCGCGCGCGAGCCCGAATGGCGCCCGGACGGGCCCGTCTTCGTCCTCGTGCGCCCGCAACTCGGCGAGAACATCGGCGCCGCGGCGCGGGCGATGTGGAATTTCGGGCTGCGCGGGCTGCGGATCGCCGCTCCGCGCGACGGCTGGCCCAATCCGGCGGCGGTGGCGATGGCTTCGGGCGCAGGCGGCGTGCTCGACGAGGCGCTGCTTTTCGCCGACGCGTCCGCGGCCCTCGACGGGCTGTCCTGGGTTTACGCCACCACGGCCCGCCCGCGCGAGATGACCAAGCCCGTGCTGACGCCGCGCGAAGCCTGCGCCGACATGGCCGCCCGCATCGCCGCAGGCCAGCGCGTCGGGGTCCTGTTCGGCCCCGAGCGGACGGGTCTCGAGACCGAGGAGGCGGCGCTCGCCAACGCCATCGTCACCGTTCCCACCAACCCTGCCTTCGCGTCGATCAACCTCGCGCAATCGGCGCTGCTGATGGCCTATGAATGGCGGATGGCGGCCTTCGATCCGCCGGCGCCGGTCGAGATCGCGCCCGCCGACGCAGGCGACGTGACGCGCATGCTCGATCATCTCGACGCCGAACTCGACGCCGCGCATTATTTCTATCCCGAGCACAAGCGCGGCGCGTTGCGGCTGTCGCTGCAGAGCATCTTCCGCCGCGCGCCGCTGACCGAGCAGGACGTGCGCACGCTGCGCGGCGTGATCCGCGCCCTCGCCGAAGGGCCCAAGCGGCGCCGGCGCGGCGGGCCGGAAACGCTCGACGCCGCCGCCTGCGCCGACATGCGCGCGCTGCGCGCCCAGATCGACGCCATCGACCGGTCGCTGGTGGGGCTGTTCGCGCGCCGCGAAGCCCACATCGCGCGCGCCGCCGAAATCAAGCGGGGCGCCGGCCTGCCGGCCCGCATCCCGGACAGGGTCGACGACGTGCTGGCCAAGGTCCGCGCCTGCGCCCGCTCGGAAGGCGTCGATCCGGATTTCTACGAAGCCTTCTGGCGCAGCCTGATCGAGCGCGCCATCGCCTATGAGGAGGGCGTGCTCGGGCGCTGAGCGAGGGCGGCCCGGCCGGTCGCCGGCCCGGGTCAGCCGCGCGGGGCGACCACCATGATCATCTGGCGGCCTTCGACCTTGGGCATCGACTCGATCTTGCCGTGAGTCTCGAGATCGCCTGCGATGCGGTCGAGCAGGTTGCGCCCAAGATCGATATGCGCCATCTCGCGCCCGCGGAACCGCAGCGTGACTTTCACCTTGTCGCCCTCTTCGAGAAACTTGGTGACGCTGCGCATCTTCACATCGTAATCATGGTCGTCAATGTTCGGTCTGAACTTGACTTCCTTGATCTCGATGACTTTCTGGTTCTTGCGCGCCTCGGCGGCCTTTTTCTGCTGCTCGAACTTGAACTTGCCGAAGTCCATGATCTTGCAGACAGGCGGGGCTGCGTTGGGCGAGATCTCGACGAGGTCGAGGCCGACTTCCTCGGCCATGCGCAGCGCTTCGTCGGGTCGGACGACCCCGCGGTTTTCGCCTTCATGGTCGATCAGGCGAATTTCCGGCGCGCGGATCATGCGGTTGATGCGGGGTCCGGTGTCGCGGGTGGGCTGGGGGGCCTGGTGCGGGCGTCGGGCTATGGTCGCTCTCCATCTCTGCGGCCGGAGCGCCTCCCGCGCCCCTTCGGCCAACCGAATATGCGCCGACGCCCCTCTTGCTTGGAGGGGCGTCGGGCGCGCAAGGATAGCGAAACGGGGGCGCGACGCAAGAGCGTCAGCGCAGGACGACGACCGTCGGGCGGCTGGGAAGCGCGTCGCGCGACAGCACGATCGAGTCGGAGCCGTTCTCCCGGATGTCGAACTCGCTCGCCATGCCCGCGAGGAAGTCGTCGAGATTGCGCTCGCCGAACCAGTGCATCGGCAGCACGACGCGGGCGCGGAAGCGCTTGAGCACCTCGATCATCGCCGGGATGTTCATCGTGTAGCCGCCGTCCACCGGCGCCATCACCACGTCGAGCCGGCCGATCAGCCCGTAATGCGCGTCGGTCGGCTTGTGATGGAGGTGGCCGAGATGGCCGATGCACAGCCCCTGCGCCTCGAAGATGAAGATCGAATTGCCGAAAGGCTCGACTGCCCCCGACCAGCTGCGGATGTCGGTCGGCACATTGCGCACCAGCATGTCGCCGACCTCGACGTAATGATCGGCGGGACCGCCTTCGGGGTTCCAGCCGGGCAGCACATGAGCGATCGCCGGATCGGGATTGGCGGTCCAGTGCGTGGAATGGGCCTTGTTCATGGTCGCCACGTCCGGCGCGCGCCCGCCGCCATGCCAGCCGGCGTAATCGGTGACGGCGGCGATCCCGCCGGGCGTCTCGATGCGGAAGGAGGCGTGGCCGATGAAGCGGATCGAAACTTCGTGCTCGCCGAGGCGCAGCGAGGCGGGGATCAACCGCGCGCCCTGCTCCTGCGCTATCTGCATGCAGATCGAGGCGCGGGCGGGAAGAGCGGCGAGGACCGCCAGAACGAGACAGGTCGCGGCGAGACGCATGGGCATTGGCGGCTCCTCGGTCGGCTGGCGCTGAACGTGAGGTAGCGCCGTCGCCTCCTGCGGCAACCGCGTCAGAGCATCCCGAGGGCCGCCATGTAGGTTTGGAGGATCGCCTCCTCCTCCTGCCGCTCCTCGAGGCGCTTCTTGCGCAGGGCGATCAGCTTGCGGATGGCCTTGGTGTCGAAGCCCTCGGACTTGGCCTGCGCCATGATCTCCTTGACGTCGTCGGCCAGCGCGCGGCGCTCCTCCTCCAGCCGCTCGATCTTCTCGACGATCTGGCGCAGCTGGGCGGCGGTGACGCCGTGGACGGAATCGGCGGTGTCGAGCACGTCGGACATGGAGAGCCTCCGGGAGGGTGCGGGGCCGAACTGCTAGGCGAGGCGGCGCCGCGCGGCAAGGCCCCTCAACCCTGTTCGGCGCGCGCCTCGAGCACGTCGAAGGGCACGCCCGGCTCGTCCTTGGCGGCGCGGATCACCAGCGAGGTCTTGACGCTCGCGACGTTCGGGGCGGAGGTCAGCTGGCCGGTGAGGAAGGACTGGAAGGTGGAGAGGTCGGGCGCCACGCATTTCAGCAGGAAATCGATCTCGCCGTTGAGCATGTGGCACTCGCGCACGAGCGGCCAGGCGCGGCAGAGCGTCTCGAAGGCGACGAGGTCGGCTTCGGCCTGCTTGATCAGCCCGACCATGGCGAAGACGCCGACTTCGAAGCCCAGCGCCCGCGGATCGACCTTGGCGTGATAGCCGCGGATCAGCCCGCCCTCCTCCAGCGTGCGCACGCGGCGCAGGCAGGGCGGCGCGGAGATGCCCACCCGGCGCGACAGCTCGACATTGGTCATCCTGCCGTCGGCCTGAAGCTCGGCGAGGATTTTTCTGTCGATCGGGTCGAGTTTGCCGCCGCTCATCGTCGCTTCCGGATGTAGAGTGCTGTCGGAGGCCATGCCGGCCGGCGCCCCCTTTGGCGGCGTGTTACCGCCTCGGGGCGACGGTGGCAACAATATTGCGTTTGAGCGCAACAAATGGAAATGGCGCGGCAAATGGAAACCGATCTCGCGAAGGCGACGCGCAACGGAGACGAACCGGTCATCTGGGCGGTGACCGACGGGCGGGCGGGCAACTCCCGACAGGCGCTGGCGCTGGCGGCGGCGGTGGCGCGCCGCGTCGGCGGGCGGGCCGAGACGCGGACCGTCGCGCTGCGCAAGCCCTTCGACCTCGCGCCGCCCGCGCTCTGGGCGCTGGGCGGGGCGCGCGAGGGTGGTTGGCCGTTCAGCGGGCTGGAGGATCGCGGGGCGGGGCTCGCGCGGCCCTGGCCGGCGATGGCGGTCGGCGCGGGCCGGCGCAGCGCGCCCATCGTCGCGGCGCTGCGGCGGCTCGGCGGGGTGCGGGCGGTGCAGGTCCTCGCGCCGCAGATGCGGCTCTCGGCTTTCGACCGGGTGGTCGCGCCGTTCCATGACGGGCTGCGCGGCGAGAATGTCACCGAAACCCTGGGCGGTCTCAACGACCTCGACCCCGAGACGCTGGCCCGCGAGGCCGAACGCTGGCGCCAGCGGCTCGGCCATCTGCCGCGCCCGCGCGTGGCGGTGCTTGTCGGCGGCCCGAGCGCCTCCGCCGCTTTCGGCGCGCATGCGGTGGGCGCGCTGACCGAGGGGTTGGCGCGGCTGGCGGTGGACGGCGCCGGGCTGATGATCACGCCTTCGCGCCGCACGCCGCGCGGCGTGGTGGACCGGCTGGCGGAGGCCGTGACGGGTTTCGGCGGCTGGGTCTGGGGCGGGCGGGGCGAGAACCCCTATCCCGCGGTGCTCGGCCTCGCCGAGGCCATCGCCGTGACCGCCGACTCGGTCAACATGGCTTCGGAGGCGGCGAGCACGGGCAAGCCCGTTCTGGTGTTTGCGGTGGACCGACTCGACGCGAAGATCGCGCGGTTTCACGACGCGCTGCGCGCGCACGGCGCCTCGCGGCCGTTCGAGGGCGCGCTCGACCTGTGGCGCTACCCGCCGCTGCGCGAGACCGAGCGGGTCGCCGAACAGGTCGCGGGGCTGCTGGCGCCCGCCTGAGGGCCTATTGGCGCGCGCGCATCCGTTGAATAGATGGAGCGGGGTCTTGCGGGAGAGAGGTCATGGCGACGGAGAGGCATGTGCGGCTGCTGATCATCGGATCGGGGCCGGCGGGCTACACGGCGGGGGTCTATGGCGCGCGGGCGATGCTTTCGCCCGTGCTGATCCAGGGCATCCAGCCGGGCGGGCAGCTCACCATCACCACCGATGTCGAGAACTGGCCGGGCGACGCCTCGGTGATGGGCCCCGACCTGATGGTGCGGATGGAGGCCCATGCGCGCGAGATGGGGACCGAGATCGTCTCCGACCACATCGCCGCGCTCGACCTGTCGCAGCGGCCCTTCCGCGCCGTGGGCGACGGCGGCGACGTGTATCTGGCCGACGCGCTGATCCTCGCCACCGGCGCGCAGGCGAAATGGCTTGAGCTGCCGTCCGAGCAGAAGTTCAAGGGCTTCGGCGTCTCGGCCTGCGCGACCTGCGACGGCTTCTTCTACCGCGGCAAGGAGGTCGTCGTGATCGGCGGCGGCAATTCGGCGGTGGAGGAGGCGCTTTACCTCACCCATCACGCCAGCAAGGTGACCATCGTTCACCGGCGCGACGCCTTCCGCGCCGAGAAAATCCTGCAGAACCGGCTCTTCGCGCACCCCAAGATCGAGGTGATCTGGAACCACACGCTCGACGAGGTTCTGGGGACCGAGGACCCGCTCGGGGTGACCGGGGTGCGGCTGCGCTCCATGGTCGACGGCGCGACGCGCGAGCTCGCGACCGACGGGGTGTTCATCGCCATAGGCCACGCCCCGGCCTCCTCGCTGGTGGAGGGGCAGCTGGAGCTGCGGCGCGGCGGCTATGTGGTGACGAAGCCCGACAGCACGGCGACCTCGATCCCCGGCGTGTTCGCGGCGGGCGACGTGACCGACGACGTGTTCCGGCAGGCGGTGACGTCCGCGGGCATGGGCTGCATGGCGGCGCTCGAGGCGGAGAAGTTCCTGTCGGCCCATGAGGCTGGGCAAGCGGCTGGCGAAGCGGCGCAGGCCGCGCAATAAACCACGAACGCACAAGCGGCCCGGCGAACGGGCCGCGACAGGGGAGGACGACCGATGACCTCGATCACCCGCCGCCAGTCGCTGGCGCTGCTGGGCGGCGCGACCGCCGCCGCGGCTCTCGCGACGCCCGCGCTCGCCAGCCGCAAGACCGTGGTGGGCGCGTTGCGTCTGACGAGCCACGCCGGCAGCTTCGCGGCGCTCAAGCGCGGTTATTTCGCGGAAGCCGGGCTCGACGCGGAGCTGAAGTTCTTCGAGGCCGCGCAGCCGATGGCGCTCGCCATCGCGTCGGGCGACGTCGATTTCGGGATGACGGCGATCACCGGCGGGCTGATCTCGCTGGCCGACAAGGGCGCGGTCAAGGTGATCGGCGGGGCGCTGAGCGAGGAGAAGGGCATCGCCGGGCAGGTGATCCTCGCCTCCAACGCCGCTTTCGACGCGGGCCTCGACGCGCCGGGCAAGCTCGGCGGGCGCAGCTTCGGCAGCACGACGCCGGGCTCCTCCTTCCACTACATGGGCGCCAAGATCGCCGCCGCGGAAGGCGCGACGGTGGAGTTCCGCCACCTCCAGAAAGTGGGCGCGGTGATCGGCGCGCTGAAATCGGGCCAGATCGACGCGTGGTCGATCGTGCCGCATATCGGCCAGTCGCTGGCGGCCTCGGGCGGGGCGAAGATCATCGGACAGGTGGCGGATTATCTGCCGGGCTATCAGGTGACGACCCTGTTCACCTCGGCCAGGAACGCCGCCGAGGAACGCGCGCTGACGGAGGGCTTCGTCGCCGCCGTCTCTCGCGGGGTGGCGGACTACAACGCCGCGCTGGTCGAGCAGTCGGCGGGCGAGGCGGCGCGCGACGCGATGGTCGCTCTGATCCACGAGCACGTCTATTCCGATCGTCCGCTGGCGGAGGCCGCGCCGAGCATCCTCGCCGGCGCGATGCGGCTCAACGAGGGCGCGGCGCTCAACATGGCGTCGGTCGCCGACCAGCTCGACTGGTTCAAGGCGGAGGGCATGGCGCCGGCGTCGATCACTCTGGAGACGCTGGTCGATCCGAGCTTCGTCGCCGCGATCTAGAGGCCTCAGGGGCCGCGAAGGCCCCTTCCCCGCCGGGAGCGCGCGATGGAACTGTCCCTTGTCGGCGTCTCGCACCGCTATGGCGGCGTCGAGGTGCTGCGCGACCTGACGCTCGCGATCCCCTCGGGGCGGATCACCTGCATCGTGGGCCCCTCGGGCTGCGGCAAGTCCACGCTGCTGCGGCTGATGGGCGGGCTGGAGCGGGCGGACGCCGGCGCGATCCTCCAGATCGGCGCGCCGCCGCCCGGCTGCCTCAACGCGCTGACTTACGTGTTTCAGGATTTCGCGCTGCTGCCCTGGCGCAGCGTCGCCGGCAACGTCTCGCTCGCGCTCGAGGATCACCCTCTGCCGCCGGGACGGGCCGAGGCGGTCATCGCCGACGTCCTGGCGCGCACCCGGCTGAGCGAGTTCCGCGACGCCCTCCCCCGGCAGCTTTCGGGCGGGATGAAGCAGCGCGTCGCCATCGCGCGGGCGCTGGCGGTGGAGCCGGCGGTGATGCTGATGGACGAGCCGCTCTCCGCGCTCGACAGCCAGACGCGCGAGTTGCTGATGGACGATCTGGTCGAGCTGTGGGAGCGGGCGCCGTTCACGGCGGTCTATGTCACGCACAACCTCGCGGAAGCGGTGCGGCTCGGCCACCGGATCGTGGTGCTGTCGCGCAGGCCGGGGCGCATCCGCGAGATCGTCGAGGTCAACCGGCCGCTCTCGGGGCGGGCGCTGGCCGATCCGGCGATGGAGGCCTATCAGCGGCGGTTGTGGAGCCTGATGCGCGACGAGGCGCGGGCGGCGGATGCGGAGCTGGTCGATGGCTGACGTGGCGCTATCGCGCGAGGCGACCGAGGCGCCGGCCCGCGATGCCGCGGCTGGGGCGCCGGCCCGCCCTGTGCCCTTCCGGGGCGGCGGGTTCCGCCCGTCGGCCAAGCGCGGCGTCGGCGCGCTGGTGTTTCTGGCGCTGGTGGCGCTGGTGGAATGGGGCGCGCGGGCGGGGTGGATTTCGAACCTCACGCTTCCGCGCCCTTCGGACGTTCTGGCGACGCTCGGCGATCTTGTCGCCTCGGGGCTGCTCTGGGCGCATCTGCTCCCGTCGCTGTCGCGGCTCGCTGTGGGGGCCGCGCTTGGGGTGAGCGCGGGGGTGGCGACAGGGGTCGCGATCGGGCTGTTCTCCTACGTGCGGTCGGGGCTGTCGCCGCTGGTGGCGGCGTTGTTCCCGATCCCCAAGATCGCGCTGCTGCCGCTTTTCGTGATCTGGTTCGGCATCGACGAGGGCTCGAAATACGCGCTGATCGCCTTCGGGACGTTCACGCCGATGGTGGTGGCGACCTTCGGCGCGGTGGACAATGTGGACCGGACGCTGATCCGCATGGGCCAGAGCTTCGGGCTGTCCTGGTGGTCGATCGTGCGCAAGATCGTGCTGCCGGGCGCGATGCCGGGCATCCTCTCGGGGCTGCGGATCGGACTCGCCATCGGGATCATCCTGCTGGTCGCCGCCGAGATGCTCGGCGCGCAGCGGGGCGTGGGCGCATAC
This sequence comes from Rubrimonas sp., assembly GCF_036788415.1. Lineage (NCBI taxonomy): Bacteria > Pseudomonadati > Pseudomonadota > Alphaproteobacteria > Rhodobacterales > Paracoccaceae > Rubrimonas > Rubrimonas sp. Next base: position 22,667 of record NZ_DAIQNN010000035.1, read on the forward strand.
ATTCTGGAGGCGGGCGCGCTCTACGATCTGGAGCGGCTGTTCGCCGGCGTGACGATCCTGTCGCTGATGGGGTTGGCGGTCAGCGCGGGGATCGGCTGGCTGGAGCGGCGGCTGCTCGACTGGCGGGCGTGAGGGGGGGCGGCGGACGATCCCCGCTCGCCCCTTGGTCCATGCGGCCGGCACGGACCGCGCCCTGCCTGGGGGGAGGGCGCGGTCCTCAGCGCTCATGCCGACCGGCGCATCGCGGCCCCCGTCGGGACGCCGAAGAGCCTCGCCGCCCAGCCACCTCAGTCGAGCCCTTTCAGCACCTCTCCCAGCGCGCCGATCAACTCGTCGATCTCGGCCTTCGAGATGATCAGCGGCGGCGACAGCGCGATGATGTCGCCGGTGGTGCGGATCAGATAGCCCTTCTCGTAGGCCTTCAGGAAAGCGGAGAAGGCGCGCCTCGTGGGCTCGCCCGCAATGGGCGCAAGCTCGACCGCGCCGATCAGCCCGAGATTGCGGATGTCGACGACATGCGGCAGGCTGCGCAGGCTGTGCAGCGCGTCGGCCCAGTAGTCCTCGAGCTCCAGCGCGCGGGTGAGCAGCCCGTCCTCGGCGTAGGTCTCCAGCGTGCCGAGGGCTGCTGCGCAGGCGATGGGATTGCCGCTGTAGGTGTAGCCGTGGAAGAACTCGATCAGGTGTTCGGGGCCGGTCATGAAGGCGTCGTGGATCGCCTCCTTGACCAGAACCGCGCCCATCGGGATCACGCCGTTGGTGATGCCCTTGGCGCAGACGATCATGTCCGGCGTCACGCCGAAGCGCTGGGCGCCGAACGGCGCGCCGACGCGCCCGAAGCCGGTGATGACCTCGTCGAAGATCAGCAGGATGCCGTGGCGGTCGCAGATCGCGCGCAGCCGCTCCAGATAGCCTTTCGGCGGCAGCAGCACGCCGGTGGAGCCCGCCATCGGCTCGACGATCACGGCGGCGATGGTGGCGGGGTCGTGCAGCGCGCAGAGCCGCTCGAGATCGTCGGCGAGCTCCGCCCCGTGCTCGGGCTGGCCGACCGTGAAGGCGTTGCGGCTCAGGTCGTGCGTGTGGCGGATGTGGTCGACGCCGGTGAGCAGCGTCCCGAACATCTTTCGATTGCTCACGATGCCGCCGACCGAGATGCCGCCGAAATTCACCCCGTGATAGCCGCGCTCGCGCCCGATCAGCCGGAACCGCCCGCCCTCGCCGCGGGCGCGGTGATAGGCGAGCGCGGTCTTGAGCGCCGTCTCGACCGCTTCCGACCCGGAATTGGCGTACATGACATGCGTAAGCCCCTCCGGCGCCAGATCGGTCAGCCGGTTGGCGAGCTCGAAGGCGCCGGGATGGCCCATCTGGAAGGACGGCGCGTAGTCGAGTTCGGCGGCCTGACGCTGGATCGCCTGCACGATCTTCGGGCGGTTGTGGCCGGCGTTCACGCACCACAGCCCCGCCGTGCCGTCGAGCACCCGTCGCCCGTCGGTGGTCGCGTAATGCATGCGGTCGGCCGAGGCGAACATCCGCGGCGCCTTCTTGAACTGGCGGTTCGCGGTGAAGGGCATCCAGAAGGCGCGCAGATCGTTGGGGCTCGCGGCCCGGCGGTCGGACATGGGGGCGCTCCGTGGCGGGCGTGACGCTCGACGCTCGCAGCAGATCGGCGGCGGGTCAAGCGGGCGCGGTCTGGCGCGGTGCTGGCGCGCGTGACAGGATCGGGGGAAGACGCCCCGACGCCCGGACCCACAAGATGCGCCCGCCGACATCTCAGCGCAGAAGCCCCGCGTCGCCCGGCGCCGGCGTCGAGACCGCGCTCGCAACGGTCGCGCCCGGGTTTTCGCCCACGCTGCGCGCCCGGCTCGCCGCGAACGGGCGCCGGATCGCCGCGCCGGACGGGGCGCGCCTGTTCGGCCCCGGCGACAGCTGCGAGGGCTTCACCATCCCGCTGCGCGGCGCCGTGCGGGTCGAGCACATGAGCGAGAGCGGTCGGTCGGTCGTGCTCTACCGCGTCGGGCCGGGCGACAGCTGCGTGATGACCACCTCCTGCCTGCTGAGCGGCGCGCCCTACGCCGCCTATGGCTACGCCGAGGGCGACGTCTCGGCGCTGACGCTCGCGGCGGAGCAGTTCCGGGCGCTGGTCGAGGAGAGCCCCGAGTTCCGCGGCCTCGCGCTGAGCGTGTTCTCCAGCCGGATCGTCGAACTGGTCGAGGTGATCGACGAATTGCTGCTGCGGCGGGTCGACGTGAAGCTGGCAGGCTGGCTCGCGGCCCAGCCCTATCTGCAGGTGCGCGCGACGCATCAGGCGATCGCGGCGGAGCTGGGCACGGCGCGCGAAGTCGTCTCGCGCCTGCTGAAGGAGTTCGAGCGCCGCGGCTGGATCGCGCTCGGGCGCGGCGAGATCGCCTTGCGGGATCGCCCGGCGCTGGCGGCCTTCGCCGGGACGCGCGCGTGACTGCGACCGGCTGACGCATTTTGCGCGAAGAAGCCGGAATAAGGCGAGACCCGGTGTGAGCGGGTCACAGACTCGCCGCATGCGCCCCCATTATAGCGAGGTGGTCAACCATCGCTGAGGAGGAGCCTCGCCATGAATTTCGCCGTCAACATGGGCCAGACCGACCGGATCATCCGCATCGTCGTCGGCCTCGCGCTGATCGTCGCCGCCCTCACCGGTTATCTCGGAGCGTGGGCGTGGATCGGCATCGTTCTCGTCGCCACCGCGGCGATCGGCAACTGCCCCGCCTACAGCCTGCTCGGCATCAAGACCTGCAAGACCAGCTGAGCGGCGGCGCCGTCAGCCTGAGAGCGCCGCGCGCGCCAGCGCGACGACGCGGTCGGCGGCGGCGCGTTCTTCGGGGCGGTGGCTGGCGATCAGCGCCGCCGCCTCGGGCAGGGCGGCCCGCAAGCCGCTCAGGACTCGGCGGGCCGTCGCCGCGTCAAGGCCCTCGCAGGGCTCGTCGAGCAGCATCAGCGCGGGCCTGCGCAGGATGATCCGCGCCAGCGCCAGTCGCCGCTGCTCGCCGCCTGACAGACCGGCGCCGCCTTCGCCGAGCGGCGCGTCTAGCCCGCCCGCGCGCTCCGACGCGTCGCGCAGCGCGACGGCGTCGAGCGCGGCCCAAAGCGCGTCTTCGTCGGCCTGCGGGTCGGCGAGACGGAGGTTGTCGGCCAAAGTCCCGGAGAACAGTTCGGCGCGTTGGGGCAGGACGGCCAGCCGGGCGCGCAGCGCCGGCTCGGGCCAGAGCCCCGCGTCGCGCCCCCAGAGCAGGACGCGGCCCGCTTGCGGCGGCTCCATCGCGGCGGCGAGCCCCAGCAGCGTGGACTTGCCGCAGCCGCTCGGCCCGGTCAGCGCCACCCATTCGGCGGGCTCGACCCGCAGCGAGGCGCCGTCGAGCACCGGCGCAGCGCCGCCCGGCCGCCGCAGGACGACCGCCTCGATGGCCAGCGGCGCGCCCGCCGCGGCGACGGGCGAAGCCGGCGGCGCGGCGGGCGCCTCGGTCCGCAAGACCGGCGCCACCCGGCGCGCGGCGAGGAGCGTCCGCCCCAGATCGAGCGCGCCGCGGCGCAGCGGCGCGACCGTCTCGCCGAGCGCGAGCGCCGCGAACACCCCCACGGCGGTGATCGCGGCGCCGAGCCCGAGCGACGCGCCGAGCGCGAGCGCGCCCGCGGCGGCGCAGGCGACGGCGAGCTCCAGCCCCGCCCCGGTGGTCCGGTCGAGCCGGTCGAGCCGGCGCGCCGCGTTCGCGGCCATCGCGTCGGCGCGCAGCACGGCGCGCTCCTGATCCTCGAACCGCCCGGCCAGAGCCAGATCGACCGCCCCGCGCGAGAGGTCCACGATCCGCACCCGCAGCGCCTCGAGGGCGAGCGCGCGCAGCCGCGACGGGCGCCGCCCCCGCGCCGCCCCCGCCGCAGCGGCGGCGATCCCGGCGGCGAGCAGCACGCCGACGACCCAGAGCGCCACCGCCGGGGCGACGATCGCCCAGAGCAGCCACAGCGCGAGCGCCAGCGCCGCGAGGCCGGAGGCCGCGGGGGCGAAGAGGCGCAGATAGGCGGCGTCGAGCGCGTCGACATCCGCCGTCAGCCGGTTCAGCGCGGTCGCCCGCCGCAGTCGCCCGAGCGCCGCATAGGGCCGCGCGGCCAGCGCGCGGAACAGCCGCGTGCGCAGCGCCGCCAGAAAGCGCAGCGTCGCGTCATGGGTGGTCAGCCGCTCGCCATAGCGCGCCGCCGCCCGCGCCAGCGCCAGAAAGCGCACCCCGGCGGAGGGGCGGAAGAAGTCGAAGGTCAGCCCCGCCCCCGCCGCGCCCGCGACCCCGCTCGCCACGATGAACCAGCCCGACAGCCCCAGCAGCGCCGCGCCCGCGACCATCGTCGCGAGCGTCAGCGCCAGCCCGTACAGAAAGGCGGGGCGATGCGCGCGCCAGAACAGCCGCAGGATGGTCGCGAGATCCCTCATGCGGCGGCGCCAAGGCGGATTTCGAAATCCATCCGCGCGGCCAGCGCGGGGTCGTGCGTGGCCACGATCAGCGTCGCGCCGCCTTGAGCCAGCCGCAGCAGCCCCTCCGTCACGTCGCGCGCGGTGTCCGCATCCAGATCGGCGGTCGGCTCGTCGGCGAGGATCACGTCGCGCGCCGCGAAGGCCGCGCGCGCGACCGCGAGCCGTCGCGCCTCGCCGCCGGAGACCCCGTGTCCGGTCTCGCCGAGCCGCGCGTCGAGCCCGCCCTCCGCCCGGGCGGCGACGTCCGACGCGGCGGCCAGCGCCAGCGCGCGCGCCACGCCCGCCCGGTCAGCCGGGTCGCCCGCCAGCGCCACATTCGCCCGCAGCGAGCCCGCGACGAAATGCGGGCGCTGGCCGACCCAGGCCAGCCGCGCCCGCCATGCGTCGGCGGTCGCGTCGTCGAGCGGGCGGCCCGCGACTTCGATTTCGCCCGCGCGCGGCGCCTCCAACCCCGCGATCAGCGCCAGCAGAGTCGACTTGCCCGACCCGCTCGGCCCGGTGACAGCAACCCGCGCGCCCGGCGCGATCTCGGCGGAGACGGTCGCCGGCCCCGCGGCGAGGTCGCGCAGGACGATCCCGGGCGCCCCCGCCGCCGCCGGCGCGCGCCGGCCCTCGCCGAGCAGGCGGAGCGTCTCGGCGGTCAGCGCCGCGTCGACTTCCCCGGCGGCGGCGCGATGGGCGGCGCGGTCGTGCCAGACGGCGGCGAAGTCGCGCAAGGGCTCGAAGAAGGCCGGCGCCAGCATCAGGACGAACACGCCCTCTCCCAGCGCCAGCCCGCCCCAGGCGCCGAAGTTCAGGAGCCCCAGAAGGCTGAACCCGACATAGACCGCGACCAGCGCCACCCCGAGCGCGGAGAACAGCTCCAGCACCGCCGAGGACAGGAAGGCGATGCGCAGCACCGCCATGGTGCGGGCGCGCAAATCCTCGGCCTGATCGGCGAAGGCGTCGGCGACGCGGTCGGTCGCGTCCATCAGGCGGATGTCGACCACGCCGCGCAGCCGGTCGAGCAGCAACCCCGACAGCGCGCCGAGCGCGACCATCTGCCGCTCGGACGCCTCCTTCGCCGCCATTCCGACCAGCGCCATGAACATCGGGATCAACGGTCCCGCGATCAGCAGGATCAGCGCCGCGACCCAGGAGACCCAGGCGGTCGCGAGCAGTATCGCCAGCGGCAGAACGGCGGCGCGGGCGCGGGCGGGCTGGTAGCGGGCGAGCGCGGGAAGGGCGGCTTCCAGCTTGTCGGCGGCGAGCGCGGCCAGCCCGCCCGACAGCGCCCGCCCCGCATCGCGCGGCGCCGAGGTCGCCGCGCGCCGCGCGAGCGCCGCGCGGGCCTGCGACGCGACGTCGAGCGCCGCGTGAAAGCCCAGCCGCGACGCCTGCGAGCCCAGCCACGCGCGCAGCGCCGCCAGCGCGACGAAGCCGAGCGCGGCGGGCGCGGGGGCGAGCCCGGTCTCTCCCGCCATCTGCGCGAGCGCCGCTGCGATCAGCGCCGATTGCGCCAGCCAGATCAGCCCTGCGCCGACGGAAAGCGCGCTCGCGCGCCGCAGCGCCGGTGCCGCGGCCGCCTCGAATGCGCGCATCGGGGAGGCCGGCGGGGCCTTCTTGTCAGTCACGCGACATTTCTCCGCATGTGCCGCAGGGGCCTCCTCATTCCACAGTATGATCTAGGTCAATTCCCGGCGGGAATCCCGACGCTAAAAGCCGCACTTGGAAACCGGATTTACCGACGCGCCAGCGGGCGCAGGAGGCGACGCCATGAAGCATGAAGCGAGTGCCGACGACATCCTCAAGGCGGCGATCGGCCGTCGAGCGCTTCTGCGCGGCGGCGCGGCGCTGACGGCGCTCGGCGCGTTCGGTGCGGCGAGCCAGGCTGCGGTCGGCGGCGGCGACCCGGTCAGGAGCAGCGCGCGCATTGTGATCGCGGGCGCGGGCGCGGCGGGTCTCGCCTGCGCCAACCAGCTTTCGCGGCGGCTCGACGGCGCCAAGATCACGCTGATCGACGCGCGCGCGCGCCATCTCTACCAGCCCGGCTTCACGCTGATCGCCGCGGGGCTCAAGGACGCCGCCTATTCGATCTCGACCACCGCCGAATGGGTCCCGCAGGGCGTCGAGCTGATCGAGGCCTCGGTCGCCGAGTTCGATCCCGAAGGAAACAAGGTCGTCACCGACGCCGGCCAGAGCGTGCCCTATGACTTCCTGATCGTGGCGACCGGCCTCAAGCTCGACTGGGACGCAGTCGAGGGCTTCGACCTGAAGCTCGTCGGGACCGACGGGATCGGCGCGGTCTACGCCGGCCCCGAGGAGGCGGCGAAGACCTGGATCGCGCTGGACAAGTTCGCCGACCGCGGCGGCGTCGCGCTGTTCGGCCGGCCCGCCACCGAGATGAAATGCGCCGGCGCGCCGCTGAAATTCGCCTTCATCACCGACGACCATCTGCGCCGCCGCAACAACCGGACCAAGGCCGAGATCGTCTATGCGGCGCATTCCAAGATTCTGTTCTCGGTGCCGATCGTGGACGAGAAAGTGCGGATGCTGTTCGAGGATCGCGGCTTCGAGACGCGCCACAACCATGTCCTCAAGGCCATCGACCCGGCGAAGAAGATCGCCACTTACGCCACCCCCGAGGGCGACACGGAGATCGGCTACGACTTCACCAACGTGATCCCCCCGATGCGCGCGCCCGACGCCGTGCGCCTCAGCCCGCTCGCCTGGACCGAAGGCCCCTTCGCCGCCGACGGCTGGACCGAATCCGACATGCAGACGCTGCGCCACAAGCGCTTCGCCAACGTCTTCAGCGTCGGCGACGTGGCGGGCGTGCCGAAGGGCAAGACGGCGGCGAGCGCGAAATGGCAGGCGCCGGTCGTGGTCGAACACCTCGTCGCCGACATCGCCGGGACGACCTCGGACAAATCTTACAACGGCTACACCTCCTGCCCGCTGATCACGAAGATCGGCCGGGCGATGCTGGTGGAGTTCGACTACCGCAACAACCTCGTCCCCTCCTTCCCCGGGGTCATCGCGCCGCTCGAGGAGCTGTGGCTGACCTGGCTGATGAAGGAAGTGGCGCTCAAACCCACTTACCTCGCCATGGTGCGCGGCGAAGCCTGAGGAGACCGGACCATGGAGACGATGACAGTCGGCACGCTGATCGCGGTGTTCGAGGAGATGTTCGGCGCCGGCCTGTTCTGGGGGCTCGTCGCGGCGGCGGCGGCGGCGCTCGCGCTGTTCCTGTTCGTGGCGATCCGCGACGGCGGCATTCTGGGGCGGCGCTTCGCGCGGGCCGAGCTTCTGGCCCCGGTCGGCGGCCTCGCGGCGGTGATCTTCGTCTGGGTGATGACGAGTTCGGGCCTGTCCGACATGGGCGGGCCGGTGGACCTGCTCACGGTGCTCGGCATCTTCTTCGCCGGGGCCGCAGGGGCCGTTATGATCAGCTACATCGCGCTCGGGCTGATGCGCGGCGAGCGCCGCTGACACGCGGCGCCGGCGGATCTCAACGGTCCGCCGGCGCGCCCGCCGCTCATCCGGCGATGAGTTCGGCCTGCTTGACGATCACCTGCGCCTGCCGGATCGAGGCCAGATCGACCAGCCTGCCCTTGTAGACCGCAGCGCCCTGCCCCGACTGCTCCGCCGCCGCCATCGCGGCGAGGATCTCGCGCGCCTCGGCGACTTTCGCCTCGGACGGCGTGAACACCTCGTTGGCGAGCGCGACCTGCTTGGGGTGGATCGCCCATTTGCCGACGCAACCCAGAGTCGCCGACCGCCGCGCCTGGGCGCGGAACCCCTCCTCGTCGGAGAAGTCGCCGAACGGCCCGTCGACCGGCAGCAGCCCATGCGTCCGGCACGCCGCCACGATCGCCACCACCGGATAATGCCACGGATCGGGATGCGAGACCGCGCGCGGCGCCGCGCCGCCGGCGAGCATGTAATACTCGTCCTGCGTGCCGCCGATGCCGGTGGTCTGCATCCCCATCGAGGCCGCGTAATCGGCGGCGCCGAGGCTGAGAGCGGTCATCCTGGGGCTCGCGGCGGCGATCTCCTCGACATGGGCGAGGCCGGCGGCGGTCTCGATCAGCGCCTCGAACATCAGTTTCTTCTTCTTCCCCATCGCGGCCTCTACGGAGGAGACGAGCGCGTCGACCGCGTAGATGTCGCCGGCGCAGCCGGCCTTGGGGATCATGATCAAGTCGAGCCGCTCGCCCGCCTGTTCGAGCAGATCGACCACGTCGCGATACCAGAACGGGCTGTCGAGCCCGTTGATCCGCACGCTGAGGGTCTTGGTCCCCCAGTCGATCTCGGAGATGGCGCGCACGATGTTGGCGCGCGCGGCGGGCTTGTCGGCGGGCGACACCGAATCCTCGAGGTCGAGATTGATCACGTCGGCGGCGGAGGCCGCCATCTTGGCGAAGAGCTCCGGGCGCGAGCCCGGTCCGAAGAGCTGACACCGATTCGGTCGCGCAGGGGCGGCGGGCTGGACCTTGAAGCTCATCGGAGCGTCCTTTCGGGAAACATCGTTGCGCGCCCCTCTTATGCTGCGCCCGCGAGAGGGTCAATTCGGACCAAGGAAGCGGGCGCCCCGTGTCAGGGCCGCCCGCTCCGCTCAGTAGCGATATGCGCCTTTCGGCGGCCCGCTCAGGAGCGGCACGCGCAGCCAGCAGTCGAGCAGGACCAGCGCCGCCATCGCCCCGAGCGCCCCGTTCATCAGCGCCCCGCCGCCGATGATCATCCACGCCGCGCTCTCCGTGACGCGCCCGGCGATCCAGCCGCCGGTGTCGAGCCAGAGCCCGGCGAAGCCCGCGAGCGGAATCGCCGCCTTCCAAAGGCCGGCGAGATCGGTGAAGGCGAGCAGCACGCCGAGCGCGAGCAGCGCCGTCCCGATGCCGAACAGATGGAAATGCAGCCCCTT
>NZ_DAIQNN010000036.1:0-27870 GCF_036788415.1 Rubrimonas sp.
ATACGGGGGCGTTGCGAGACGGGGAGGCGGAGATGCGCACGGGCGGGCGGCTGATCGTCGAGGGATTGCAGGCTCAGGGCGTCGACCGCGTCTTCTGCGTGCCTGGCGAGAGCTATCTGCCGGTGCTCGACGCGCTGCATGACAGCCCGATCCGCACTGTCCTCGCCCGCCACGAAGGCGGCGCCGCGATGATGGCCGAGGCTGACGGCAAGCTCACGGGCCGCCCCGGCGTCGCCCTCGTCACCCGCGGCCCCGGCGCGACGAATGCGGCGAGCGGCGTGCATGTCGCCAAGCAGGACGGCACGCCGATGCTGCTGCTCGTCGGCCAGATCGGGCGGCGGATGCGCGGCCGCGAGGCCTTCCAGGAAGTCGATTACCGCCAGACCTTCGGCGATCTCGCCAAATGGGTCGAGCAGATCGACCATGCCGACCGCATCCCCGAAATCCTCTCCCACGCTTTCCACGTCGCGATGAGCGGGCGGCCCGGCCCGGTCGTCCTCGCCCTGCCCGAGGACATGCTGCGCGAGAGCGCCGACGCCGCCCCCGCCCCCCGCGTCGAGGTCGCCGAGCCCGCCCCGACGCCGCAGGCGATGGCGCGCTTCGCCGAACTCCTGCGCGCCGCACGCCGGCCTGTCCTGATCCTAGGCGGCAGTCGCTGGACCTCCGAGGCCGCCGAAGCCGCGCGCCGCCTCGCCGAAGACTGGGGCCTGCCGACCGGGTGCTCCTTCCGCCGCCAGCACCTGTTCGACGCGCGCAGCCCGGTCTACGCCGGCGATGTCGGGCTCGGGATCAACCCCGCGCTGAAGGCCCGCATCGCCGAAAGCGACCTCGTCATCCTGTTGGGCGCGCGGTTCTCCGAGAACCCGTCGCAGGGCTTCACGCTGCTGGGCATCCCGGAAGCGAAGCAGACCCTCGTCCACATCCACCCCGGCGCCGAAGAACTCGGCCGCATCTACGCCCCCGACCTCGCGATCTGCGCGACGCCGGGCGCGTTTCTCGACGCGGCGCTCGCCCTGCCGGTCGCGCCCGCCGAGCGCGGGGCCGCCGAGGCGCACGCGGCCTATCTCGCCTGGAGCGACCCGCCGCCGCGCGAGGCCGCGCCCGGCTGCGTCGAACTCGGCGCGACGATGCGCGCGCTCGAGGCCCTTCTGCCCGACGATGCGATCCTGACCAACGGCGCCGGGAACTACGCGATCTGGCTGCACCGCTTCCACCGCTCGCGCGGCTTCGGCGCGCAGCTCGCCCCGGTCTCGGGCTCGATGGGCTACGGCCTGCCCGCCGCCATCGCCGCCAAGCTGCGCCACCCCGCGCGCGAGGTGGTCTGCTTCGCCGGCGACGGCTGCTTCCAGATGACGATGCAGGAATTCGGCGCGGCGGCGCAGGCGGGGGCGGGGGTGGTCGTCCTCGTGATCGACAATGCGATGTACGGCACGATCCGAATGCATCAGGAGCGCGACTTCCCCGGCCGCGTCCACGCCACCGCGCTCGCCAATCCCGACTTCGCGGCGATGGCGCGCGCCTGGGGCGGCTTCGGCGAGACCGTGACCGAGACCGAGGCGTTCCCTGACGCCTTCGCCCGCGCCCGCGCCTTCGCCGCCGCGCGCGCCCTGCCGGCGCTGCTGCATCTGCGCGCCGACCCCGAGGCGATCACGCCTGCGACGACGCTGAGCGCCCTGCGCGGCGCCCGCGCTCAATAGCCGAGCGCGATCCCGTCCTTGCGCGGGTCGGAGCCGCCGATCAGCACCCCGCGCGCATGGTCGATCACGATGGCCTGCGCGCCGCCGAGCGGGTCGGGCCGCCAGCCCACCGCATGGCCCTTGGCTTCGAGCGGCGCGATCACCGCCTCGTCATAGCCGCGCTCCAGCATCAGCGCGCCGTCTTCGAGGAAGCTCCGCGGCGCGTCGATCGCCGCCTGCACGTCCATCCCGTAATCGACCATGTTCGAGACGAGCCGGACATGGCCGGTCGGCTGATACTGCCCGCCCATCACCCCGAACGGCATCACCACCCGCCCGCCGCGGCGCAACATGCCGGGGATGATGGTGTGCAGCGGGCGCTTGGCGGGGCCGTATTCGTTCGGATGGCCCTTCTCCAGCGTGAACCCCGCGCCCCGGTTCTGGAACAGCACGCCGAATTTCTCGGACGCGATCCCGGCGCCGAAGCCGTGAAACAGCGAGTGGATCAGCGAGACCGCCATGCCGTCGCGGTCCACCACGCAGACATAGACCGTGTCCTTGTGTATCGCCGCCGTCGCCTTGCGCGCGTCGGGAAGCGCGCGCTGCGGGTCGATCAGCCGGCCCAGCGCGGCGACTTTCGCGTCGTCGAGCATCGGCTCCAGTCCGAAGCGCATCGCGGCGGGGTCGGCGATGAAGCGGTTGCGCGCGTCATAGGCGAGCTTTGCGGCCTCGGCCTCCAGATGCGCGCGCATCGGGCCGAACGGGTCGAGCTTGCCGATCTCGAACCCGCCGAGCAGCCGCGCCATCAGGATCGCCGTCGCGCCATGCCCGTTCGGCGGCAGCTCGACCAGCTCCACGTCGCGATAGGCGCCCGAAATCGGCTCGACCGGGTCCGCCGCGCAGGCGGCGAAATCCTCCGCCGCGTGAGCGCCGCCCAGCGCCCGCAGACTGTCGGCCATGTCCTCGGCGACCGGGCCTTCGTAGAAGCCCTTCGCCCCGTGTTTCGCGATGAGCTTCAGCGCCTCGGCGAGCGCCGGCGCACGGAAGACGTCGCCCGCCTTCGGCGCCGCGCCCCCGATCAGGAAAAGCTCGCGCGCCCGACCCGACAGCGCCTCCGCCTCCTCCGCCCAGTCGCGCGCGACGCGCGGAGCGACGGGGACGCCCTGCTCGGCGTAGCGGATCGCGGGCGCTGCGACCTCGGCAAGGCCGAGCCGGCCCCAATCGGCCAACAGCCGCTCGAAGGCCGCGATTGAGCCCGGGATGGTGACGGCATGCGCCGAGCGCCATGGGACCGCGCTCAACCCTTCGGCGCGCAGGGCGTCGGCGCGCGCCGCCGCGGGCGCCCGCCCCGAGCCGTTCAGCCCGACGATGCGCTCCTCGCCCGCGGGCTTGACCATCGCGAAGCAGTCGCCGCCGATCCCGCACATGTGCGGCTCGCACAACCCAAGCATCAGCGCGGCGCCGACGGCCGCGTCCGCCGCCGTCCCGCCCGCGCGCAGCAGGTCGAGGGCGACGGCGGCGGCGAGCGGGTGCGACGTCGCGCACAGGCCGTTCTGGGCGAACACGGCCGAACGGCCGGGGCGATGGAAATCGCGCATGCGTCATCTCCGGACAGGGACGACGCCGCTTTACGTCAGCGCCGGCCAAGGCGCCAGACGCTCGCCATGCGCGCGTCGCGGTCTTCCAGCGCGCGTGGCGTCGGGACCTCATGGACGGCCATCCGGCGCAGTCCGTCCGGGACCATGCCGCGCCCGGCGTCGCCGATCAGCGCCTCGGCGCCGCGCGCGACCTGCCCCTCCAGCCAGCGCAGGATCCGCGCCGACAGCGCGCGCTCGTAGAAGGCGTCGCCGACGAGAATCAGATCGACCGGCGGCGCCGGCGCCCCGTCGAGCAGGTCGCCCGGCGCGACCCGCAGCGACAGCCCGTTGGCCTCGGCGTTCATCGACGCCGCGACCAGCGCGACCGGATCGACGTCGTTGGCCCAGACCTCCGCCGCCCCGACGCGCGCCGCCGCGAGCGCCTCCAGCCCGCCCCCGCACCCGAAGGCCAGAACGCGCCGCCCCGCCGCATGCTCGGGCGCATCCATCAGGAAGCGCGCCAACGCCTGCCCGCCGGCCCAGGGAAATGCCCAGAAGGGCGGCGGCAGGCGCTGCGCCTCGAGCTCCGCCTCGGTCGCCTCCCAGATCGGGGCTCTCGCGGTCGCCTGCCAGACGCGCAGTTCCGGCGTCAAGGGCGGCGCCGCCAGCACGGTGGCGCCGGCGATGAAGCGGCGCAGGCGGTCGGTCTCGGCCTCGGGCGTCGGCGCGTCGGCGATCTCAGGCGACCCGGGCGGCGCGGGACGGCGCGAAGACCGGCCCGCAGATCGCGCGCGCCTCGGCCAGCGCGTCCTCGGCGCCGTAGGGCGCGTTGATCGCGACCAGCCCCGAGCCGAACATGCCGCGCGCCGGCGCTTCGGCGAAGATCGCCTCGTCGCGGATCAGTCCCTTGGGGTTCACCGCGAGTATCGGCCCAAGCAGCGCCTCATGGCGATTGTCGGGGAGCAGCGGATACCAGATCAGCGTCACGCCCTCGGGCCAGCGCCCGAACACCTCCAGCGCCAGCAGCGCCGTGTCGAGATACTCGGTCTTGACCTCGTAGGAGGGGTCGATCAGCGCGAGGCCCCGGCGCGGGTCGGGCGGCGTGAGGGCGCGCAGCCCCTCATGGCCGTCGCGCTTGTGGATCGACACGCCGTCGCCGGCCATCGACGCCGCGAGCGCCGCGTGCTCGGCGGGGTGGAGCTCCATCAGATGCAACCGGTCGCCCGGACGCAGGAGCGCGCGCGCGATCGCCGGCGAGCCGGGATAGGCTGCGGGGCCGTGCGCGGCGCGCGCCGCCTCGATCGCCGTCCAGTAGGGATGCGGGACCGGCTCCAGCCGCCCGATCCCGCGCATCGCCTCGCCGGTCTTCAACGCGGCGACGTCCGACAGGTCGTAGAGCCCGCGACCGGCATGGCTTTCGACATAGCTGATCGGACGCTCCTTGCGCGTCAGCAGGTGCAGAAGCCCCGCGAGCGCTGCATGCTTGTGCAGGTCCGCAGGTCCGCCGGCATGGTAGGCGTGCTGATAGGAGAGCATGAATGCGTGTACCGCCCGCCATTGCCTGCGCCAAGCCCCACCCCCGGACGAACCGAGGCCCATGACGCCCTTCGCACAACTTCTCGAAGAGTTGGTTACCACATCCGGGCGCGTCGCGAAACTGTCGCTTCTCGCCGCGCACTTTCGCGAAACCCCTGATCCGGATCGCGGTTACGCGCTGGCGGCGCTGTCGGACGGGCTGCGCGTTCCGCAGGCGACGCCCGCAGTATTTCGCGCTCTGATTGAGTCGCGGGTCGATCCGGTGCTGTTCCGGCTGTCCTACGACTTCGTCGGCGACCTCGCCGAGACGGTGGCGCTGCTCTGGCCGGGGCCGGCGGCGGACGGGGCCGCGCCCCGCCTCGGCGCGGTGGTCGAGCAGCTTCGCCAGGCGAAGCCCGCCGCGCGCGCGCAGGTTCTGGCGGAGCTGCTCGACGCGATGGGGCCGTCCGAGCGATTCGCGCTGGTCAAGCTCTGCGCCGGCGGTCCGCGCGTCGGCGTCTCGGCGCGTCTGGCGCGGGTGGCGCTCGCGCAGATGTCGGACCGGCCCGTCGAGCGGATCGAGGAGTTCTGGCACGGCGTCGCGCCCCCTTACGCCCCGCTCTGGCGCTGGCTGGAGGGCGGGCCGGAGCCGGAGGTCGACGCGGCGCTCGCCTTCCGCCCGATGATGCTGGCGCAGCCGGTCGAGGCGTTCCTGCACAGCGCCGCCGAACAGCGCGACGGCCCGCCCGACCCGGCGGAGACGCTCCGGCGGCTGGCCGACCGCCTCGCCCCCGCCGATTTCGCCGCCGAATGGAAATGGGACGGCGTGCGCGTGCAGGCCTGCGCCGGCCCGTCGGGGCGCGCGCTCTATTCGCGCACCGGCGAGGACCTCGGCCCCGCCTTCCCCGAGTTGATCGCCGCGATGGACTGGTCCGGCTGCGTCGACGGCGAGCTGCTGGTCGGCGCAGAGGGCGCCGTCGCGCCGTTCTCGGAGCTTCAGAAGCGGCTCAACCGCAAGCGCGTGACCGCCCGCGACCTCGCCGAGCGCCCGGCCTTCATCCGCGCCTACGACCTGCTGCATGACGGGGCCGCCGATCTGCGCGGCCTGCCCTTCGCCGAGCGCCGCGCCCGGCTGGAGGCGTGGCATGCCGAGCAGCGCCCGACGCGGCTCGACCTCTCGCCGCAGGTCGCGTTCGAGGACTGGCCGGCGCTCGCGGGCTTGCGCGACGGCGCGCGCGACGCGGCGCAGGAGGGGCTGATGCTCAAGCGCCGCGCCGGCGCCTATCTCGCGGGACGGCCGATGGGCGAGTGGTTCAAGTGGAAGCGCGACCCTCTGACCGCCGATTGCGTGCTGGTCTACGCCCAGCGCGGCCATGGCAAACGGTCGAGCTACTATTCCGACTTCACTTTCGCCGCTTGGACGGACGGCCCCGAAGGCCCCGCGTTGGCGCCGGTCGGCAAGGCCTATTCCGGCTTCACCGACGAGGAGCTTTTGCGTCTCGACCGCTTCGTGCGCGAGAACACGGTCGAGCGCTACGGTCCGGTGCGGGCCGTGCGCCCCGCGCTGGTGCTCGAGATCGCCTTCGACGCCGTGCAGCGCTCGACCCGCCACCGCTCGGGCGTGGCGATGCGCTTCCCGCGCATCCGCCGCATCCGCTGGGACAAGCCCGCCGCCGAAGCCGACCGCGTCGAGGCGCTGCTGCGACTCGCGCCCGGTTGACGCTCCGTTAAAGCCGCGCGCGCACAGTCGCCGCGACGCCCGCAGCTCCGGCGGGCCCCTGACGAGTCGCACGCCGATGCTCGTGAAGTCCCTCTTCGAGACCCACGCCCCCGACGTCGCGCTGTTCGCGGCGGGGTTGAAGCTCGACCAGTTCCTCGCCGCGCAGGACTACGAGGCGCGGCCGCAGGCCGATCTGGGGAAATGGCTGCCCGACCGCATCGCCAAGCTGTCGGCGCTGCTGCTGCGCAAGGCGACCGCTTCGGGCGCGGTGTCGGCGGAGCGGATGGCGTCCGAGCCCGCCTATCGCCGCGCGCAGTTCGAGGTGCTCGGCCTCTACATGTTCAGCTTCGTCACGCATCTGGCCGCCCTGCACAAGGTCGACCCCAAACTGCTCGGCGGTTGCGCCGCGCGCGAGACGCTGACGCTGTTGGGGGTGGGCCGCTTCGAGCAGCCGGGGCTCGCCGCCGCGATGGCCGCCTATTTCGAGACGTCGGCGCGCATCGAGAACGCGCAGAAGATCCTCTTCGTCTTCGCCAAATGGTACGGGTTGTTCGCCGATCCCATCTTCCGGCGGCTGGAGGAATCCCACCAGTACCTCGCCGCGCAGGCCGGGTGAGCGCAGCTCACGAGGCGCGCGGCGCGTCCACCCGGCTCCATTGCAGCAGCGAGCGCAGCTTGGCCGGGGCGACCGGCTTGGTCAGGAGTTGCGCCCGCGCCCGCTCGGCCTCCCGGGCCACCCCGCGCGAGCGGTCGGCGGTGATCAGGATGGCGGGGATCTGCGCGCCGAAGACCGCGCGCAGCTGCGACAGCGCCTGCAGACCGGTGTCGTTCTCGCCCAGATGATAGTCCACCAGCAGCACGTCCGGCGCCATGCCGAGCTGATCGGCGACCGTCAGCGCCTCCATGGTCGAGCCGGCCTCGAGCACGTCGACGCCCCAGCGTTCGAGCAGCGTCATAGTCGCGGCGCGGACGGTGGGGTCGTCCTCGACGAGCATGGCGATCATGCCCGACTGCCCGACGCCAAGATCGAGCGCCGGGGCGGGCTCGGCGCGCGCCTCGGCGGCGGAGGCTGCGCCCAGCGGCACGGTGATCGCGAACATCGACCCCTCGCCCTCGGCCGAGCGGATGTCGACGCCATGGCCGAGCAGCCGGCAGGCGCGGTCGACGATCGCGAGTCCCAGCCCCATGCCGCGCTCGTGGCGGGGATTGGCGGTGTCGATGCGATGGAACTCCTCGAAGATGCGCCGCCGCTCCGAAGACGGTATGCCCACGCCGCTGTCCCAGACTTCGATGCGCAAGGTCCGCCCGCGCCGCCGGCAGCCGACCACGACGCCGCCCTGCATGGTGTATTTCAGCGCGTTGCCGACGAGATTCTGCACGATCCGCCGCAGATGGTGCGGATCGGAGCGCGCGATGGCGCGCGAGGGCAGAACCCGCAGCTTCAGCCCGCGCGCCGCCGCGATCAGGCGGAACTCCTCGGCGACGGGTTCGAGCACGCGGGCGACGGGGAAGTCGCTCAGCGCCGCCTCGCCGCCGCCGGCGTCGAGCTTGGAGATGTCGAGCAAGGCGTTCAGCAGCGATTCCACCGAGTTGAAGGCGCTCTCCACGCGTCGCGCGATCTGCGCCTCGGCCTCGGGCAACTCGGCTGCGGTGAGCGCGGAGACGAACAGCTTGGCGGCGTTGAGCGGCTGCAGCAGATCGTGGCTCGCGGCGGCGAGGAAGCGGGTCTTCGACAGGTTCGCGGCCTCGGCGGCGTCGCGGGCGTGGCGCATCTCGGCCTCGATGGCGCGGCGCTCGGCGATCTCCTGCACCAGCTTGTCGTTGACTTCGACCAGCGCCGAAGTCCGCTCGAACACGCGCTGCTCCAGCGTCTCGCGCGCCTGCGCCACTTCCGCGGCGGCGCGCCGTTCGGCGGTGATGTCGGACAGGCTGAGCACGAAGCCGCCCTCGCCGGCGTCGCGGCACTCGACGGAGACGAGCACGCCGTCATGGCGCGAGAGCTCCACCGCCATCGCCTCGCGCGGGGCGGGCCGGAGCGCCCATCCTTCGACCCGGCGCGCCTCGGTCTCGCTGGCCACCAGCCCGACGCCGCGCATCCGCGCCGCGATGTCCTCGAATGCGATCCCGATGCGGAGATCGGACAGCCCAAGCCCGAGCAGCGCCCGGAACGGGTCGTTCCACGCGGCGAGCTGGCCCTCGCGATCGAAGGCGCCGACGCCGATGTCGAGATGGTCGAGCACGCCCTGCAGAAGCGCGCTGCGGCTCGGCGCCGGGCCATTGCGCGCGCGCCGGCGGTTCAGGACGGCCTCGGTCACGTCGGCGAAGCCGAGCGCGAACGCGCCCTGCCCGACCAGCCGCCCCGATATCTCGACCCAGCGGTCGCCGCTCAGCGGCGCGATCACCGGCGGCGCCGCGCGCCCGCGCGCCGCGATCCGCGCCTGCGCCCAGGTCGCCCGCGCCGCCTCGTCGGGCAGGTCGAGGGCCGCGGCGAGCGACAGGACGCGCGCGACCTCGTCGAAGCGGGCGCCGGGCGAAAGCCGCTGGGCGACGTCGGGAAACAGCGCCCGCAGGCGCGTGTTGACGGCGATCAGCCGGCCTTCTTCGGTGAACAGGGCCAGCGCGGAATTCGACGCGTCGAGAGCGACTTCGACATAGCGGCGGATCCAGCCGGAGGCTTCCATGTGGTGATCGCCGCCGCGCGCCGCGAGTTCGGCGTAATTCGCCGCGCCGTGGCGCTCGATGCGCGCGCGCAACGCGTCGTTGGCCTGCCGCAGCCGTTCGTTGTCGGAGAGGACGTCGTCGACCCGGCGATCCGTCATCGGGCCCCGGACCGACCCCTGCGGCGCAGCGCGACGCGACTTCGCCCTCGTCCGACCATCGACGCCGCCTCCCATGCGCCGCGTTGCGACGCCGCGCTTTTCCGTTGTCGGAGACTACCGACGGCGGGTCACGCTTTCAATATGCCCGCATAGCTCGCCTTCTGGGCGATGAGCACCGCCTGCGTGCGGCTGTGCACGCCCAGCTTGCGCAGAATGGCGGTGATGTGCGCCTTCACCGTGGTCTCCGCGATGCCGAGATCGAAGGCGATCTGCTTGTTGAGCTTGCCGGCGCAGACCAGCGACAGGATGCGCAGCTGCTGCGGCGTGAGTTCGGTCAGCCGTCCGACCGCGTCGTCGAGCGCGGCCTCGGCGCCGTCGCCGGCGGCGGGAGGGGTGAAGTCGGGCGGCAGATAGACCTCGCCCTCGAGCACCTGACGGAACGCGCCGACCAGCGCGTCGCCCGGCGTGTCCTTGCGCACGAAGCCCGCCGCTCCGGCGCGCAGCGCCTGCGCGACGATCCGGTCGTCGGTCAGCCCCGAGACGACCACGACCGGCGTGCGCGGCGTCGCCGCGCGCAGTCGCACCAGCCCGTCGATCCCCTCGACGTCGGGCAAGTTGAGGTCGAGCGCGACCGCGTCCACCTCGAGCCCTTCGGCGAGGCGCGCCATCCCGTCGGTGAGCGTGTTGGCGGTGGCGACGCTTTCCAGCCCCAGCCCCGCCTTGAGCGCCATCGAGATCGCCTCGCAGAACAGCGGATGGTCGTCGATCACGAGGATGGCGCGGGGCGCGCCCTCGCCGCCGGCCATGGCTTCGCTCGTCATGGGTCTGGATCCTCCAAAGGGCCGCCAACACTATAAGACCGAAACGGCAGTCCTTAATCCAGACGAAAGGATGACGCGGCGGCGCGCATGCGAGACCGTGGGCGGGAGCGCCCTCCGCCGCCCTTGAAAGAGCGCCGGCGATGTCGGATAGCTGTGTCGCCCGGACATCGGCGCGGCGACGCCCCGCGCCTCCGCGCCGAAGGCCGCACCGATGATCGACGCACCCCACACGTCGCGCCTGCACGAGTTGTTCCACCCCAAGCTGCTGACCGTGCTGCGCGAAGGCTACGGGCCGGCGCAGCTGCGGGCCGACGCCGTCGCGGGTCTGACGGTCGCCATCGTCGCCCTGCCGCTGTCGATGGCCATCGCCATCGCGAGCGGCGCGAGCCCTGCGCAGGGGCTCTACACCGCCATCGTCGGCGGGTTCCTCGTCTCCGCCCTCGGCGGCTCGCGCTTCCAGATCGGCGGGCCGGCCGGCGCCTTCATCGTGCTGGTCTCGGGCACGGTCGCGGAGCACGGCATGGACGGGCTGATCCTCGCCACGATGATGTCCGGCGCGATGCTGCTGGCGGCCGGGCTGCTGCGGCTGGGGACTTTCGTCAAGTTCATCCCGTTCCCGGTGACGGTCGGCTTCACCGCGGGGATCGCGGTGATCATCTTCGCGAGCCAGCTGCGCCCGTTGCTCGGCCTGACGCCCGGCGCGCCCGAGCCGGGACCGCTGGTAGAGAAGGCGGCCTATCTCTGGGCGGCGGCGGACACGGTCAACCCGGTGGCGACCGCCTTCGCCGCCGGCACGGTCGGCGCGATCCTCTGGCTGCGGAAACTCCGCCCCGACTGGCCGGGCCTTCTGATCGCAGTCGCGGCGGCGGCGGCGCTGGCGGCGGCGACCGGGGCGCCGGTCGCGACGGTCGGCTCGGAGTTCGGCGGAATCCCGCAGAGCCTCCCCGTCCCCGCCCTGCCAGTCTTCGACCTTGCGCTCGCGCGGGCGGTGCTGCCGAACGCGCTCGCCTTCACGCTGCTCGGGGCCATCGAGTCGCTGCTCTCGGCGGTGGTGGCGGACGGGATGACCGGGCGGCGGCACCGCTCCAACGCCGAACTGGTGGGCCAGGGCTTCGCCAATATCGGCGCGGCGCTGTTCGGGGGCTTCTGCGTGACGGGGACCATCGCGCGCACCGCCACCAATGTGCGGGCCGGCGCGCACGGGCCGGTGGCGGGGATGCTGCATGCGGTGTTTCTGCTGCTGTTCGTGCTGGTCGCGGCGCCGCTCGCCTCCTTCATCCCGCTGGCGGCGCTGGCCGGGGTGCTGGCGGTGGTGGCGTGGAACATGATCGAGCGCCCCGCCATCGCCGTGCTGCTGCGCTCGGGCTGGGGCGATGCGACCGTGCTGGGGGCGACCTTCCTGCTGACGATCTTCCGCGATCTGACCGAGGCCATCGTGGTCGGCTTCGCGCTCGGCGCGGCGCTGTTCATCCACCGCATGTCGCAGGCGACCGCCGTCGAGACGCAGACCCCCTTCGTCGCCGAGGACCGGCCCGACGCCGAGGCGCCGCGCGGCGCCTATGACGCCGCCGACCCCGAGATCGCGACCTGCCGCATCTCAGGCGCGTTCTTCTTCGGCGCCGCCTCCTCGGTCGTCTCGGCGCTCGACCGCATCTCCGACCGGCATCGCGCGCTGGTGATCGACTTCGCTGCGGTGCCGTTTCTCGACAGCACCGGCGCGAATGCGGTGGAGGGGGTGGCGCGCAAGGCGCGGCGGGCCGGCGTGCAAGTGGTGATCTCCGGCGCCTCGCCCGCGATCCGGCGCGAACTGATCCTGCACGGCGTCAGGGCGCCGCATGTCGCCTTCGCGCGCACGGTCGAGGACGGGCATGCGCTGGCGCGCGAGGCGCTCGCCGCCGAGGCCCCGGCCTGAGCGCCGCGCACGGCGCCCGCAATCGCCTTCACCGCCGAGTCGACCGATTGCGAAGTCGCAATCACGGTCGCGATCACGGCCTTCGGGCTCGCCTCGCCGGTCGCCTTCGCCACGGTGATCGGCCCGCCGGTCGAAGCGCTGGCGCGATGGCCGTCACGCCAAGGCTTCCCCTTTCCGCGACACCTGATAGCGTGGACGCGTCCGCCCGCGCAGGACGGTCCGGGCCGCCAAGAGCCTCGCAAGACAGGGAGACTGACATGACCATCGGCCATCTGCGCCGCGCGGCCTTCGCCGCGCTTCTGGCGCTTCCCGCAACGGGCCTCGCCGCGCAGGAGCTGCGCGTCGGCCTCGCCTCCGAGCCGAGCTCGGCGGACCCGCATTTCCACAATCTCGGGCCCAACAACCAGCTGCGCCGCAACGTCTTCGAGTCGCTGGTCGGCGCCGACGAGACGCAACAGCTCTATCCGCTGCTCGCCGAAAGCTGGCGCCCGCTCGACGACACGCGCTGGGAGTTCAAGCTGCGCCAAGGCGTCAGCTTCTCCGACGGCTCGGCCTTCGACGCCTATGACGTGATCTATTCGGTCTGCCGCATCCCCGGCGTGCCGGATTCGCCGTCGCTGTTCACCACCTACACCAAGGCGATCACGGGCTTCGAGGTTCCCGACCCGCACACGCTGATCGTCCACACCGAGGCGCCCTATCCGCTTCTGCCGACCGAGTTCTCGACCTGGGGGGTCATCTCGGCCAAGGCCAATGGCGTCGACGGCGCCTCCATCGCCTTCAGCCCGGAAGGTTGCGGCGACATCCCCTTCCCCGCCACCCAGGCCTTCAACGACGGGTCGGCCGCCATCGGCACCGGCCCGTTCCTGATGACGAGCTTCCGCCGCGGCGAGGGCGTCGAGCTCGCGCGCAACCCCGGCTACTGGGGCGAGCCCGCGCCGTGGGAGAAGGTGACGATGCGGCCGCTCACCTCCGCCGGCCCGCGCGTCGCCGCGCTGTTCGCGGGCGATGTGGACCTGATCGAGAACCCGCCGCTGCAGGACCTGCCCCGCATCGAAGCCGAAGGCGGGCTGACGGTGGCGCAGGGCATCTCCAACCGCGTGATCTACATCCATTTCGACCACGCGCAGGAACCCTCGCCGATGATCACCGGCACGGACGGGAAGAACCCGCTGAAGGACGCGCGCGTGCGCGAGGCGCTGTCGATCGCGATCAACCGCGACGCCATCGTCGAGCGGATCATGGGCGGCGTGGCGGTGACGGCGGGCGAACTGCTGCCCTTCGGCATGTTCGGCGCGCATGAGGAAGGCGACATGCCGCCGCCGCCCTTCGACGCGGAGCGCGCCAAGGCGCTGCTGGCCGAGGCGGGCTGGCCCAACGGCTTCGGCATCACGCTCGGCACCCCGAACGACCGCTACATCAACGACGCGCAGGTGGCGCAGGCGGTGGCGCAGATGTGGTCGCGCATCGGCGTGCCGACCGAGATCGACGCCTCCACCGGCTCGACCTTCTTCTCGCGGCGCAACAAGAACGAATTCTCGGTCTATCTGGCGGGCTGGGGCGCGGGCACCGGCGAGATGTCCTCGCCGCTCAAGGCGCTGCTGGCGACGCAGGACAAGACGCGCGGATACGGCGCCACCAACGCCGGGCAGTACTCGAATCCGGCGATGGACGAGTTGCTGACGCAGGCGCTCGCCACGGTGGACGACGCCAAGCGGCAGGAGCTGCTGCGCGAGGCGTCGCGGGTCGCGATGGCCGACTGGGCGATCATCCCGCTGCACTTCGAAGTGACGCCATGGGCGATGAAGGCCACGCTGAGCTACGCGCCGCGCGTGGACCAGTACACCCTGCCCTATCTCGTCCGTCCCGCCGACTGACGCTCGCAACCGGACGACGCGCGCGGCGGCCCCGGTCGCCGCGCGCCGCCCTCGGGCCGGGGAGCCCCGCCGATGCTCGTCTATCTTCTCAGGCGGATCGCCCAGTCGGTCTTCGTCGCCTTCGCGATGATGGTGATCGTGTTCTTCGGCATCTACATGGTCGGCAACCCGGTCGACATCCTGATCGCCCCCGACGCCACGCAGGCCGAGATCGAGGCGACGATGGCGCGCTTCGGCTTCGACCAGCCGATCTGGATGCAGTTCCTGACCTTTCTCGGCAACGCCCTGCAGGGCGATCTGGGCCGCAGCTTCGTGCATGGCGAGCCGGCGGTCGGGCTGATCCTGCACTACATGCCCGCGACGCTGGAACTCGCGGCGCTCGGGCTCGTCTTCGCGGTGGCGATCGGCCTGCCGCTCGGCGTCTACGCCGGCTACAAATCCGACCGCTGGCAGGGCCGCGCGATCATGACCGGCTCGATCTTCGGCTTCTCGCTGCCGAATTTCTGGGTGGGCATGCTGCTGATCCTCATCTTCGCCGTGGAATTGCGCTGGCTGCCCTCGACCGGGCGCGGCGACACGGTCGAGGTGCTGGGGATGCGCCTGTCGATCTTCGCGCCGGGCGGCCTGCAATACATGATCCTGCCGGCGCTCACCCTCGCCCTCTACAAGGCGTCGCTGGTGACGCGGCTGGCGCGGGCGGGAACGCAGGAGGCGCTCCTGCAGGACTACGTCAAGTTCGCCCGCGCCAAGGGCGTGTCGGAGACGCGCATCCTCGTCGTGCATGTGCTCAAGAACATCATGATCCCCATCGTCACCGTCCTGGGGCTCGAACTCGGCTCGATGATCGCCTTCGCCGTGGTGACCGAGACGGTGTTCGCATGGCCGGGCATGGGGAAACTGCTGATCGACTCGATCCTGACGCTCGATCGGCCCGTCATCGTCGCCTATCTGATGATGACCGTGCTGATCTTCATCGCGATCAATCTGGTCGTCGACTTGATCTACACGCTGCTCGACCCGCGCGTGCGCGTCGCCGGCGGCGCGACATGAGCGCCGCGACCGACCCCGCCGCGCCGGCCTCCCCCCGCGCCGACCACGCGCCGCTCCTCGCCGCTCTGGCGACGGCGGCGGCGGTCGCCCTGCTGACGGCGGGGCCGGACTGGGCGAGCCTGCCGGCGCGGGTCGCCCTGCTGGCGGCGCTGGTGTTCTTCGCCATGCGGCTGCTGCGGGGCCGCGTGCGCCAGATCCTGAACGGCCCGACCGCCTGGATCGCGGCGGCGAGCCTGCTGCTGATCCTCGTCATCGCGCTGTTCGCGCCGGAGCTGTCGCCGCAGAACCCCTACGATCTGGCCCAGCTCGACATCATGGACGGCCGCCTGCCGCCGGGATCGACCACTTTCGACGGCTCGATGACCTATCTGCTCGGCACCGACGAGCAGGGGCGCGACATCCTCTCCGGCATCTTCTACGGCCTGCGCGTGTCGCTGATCGTGGCGATCGCGGCGACGGCGGCGGCGATGGCGATCGGGGTGGTCGTCGGCATCTACGCCGCATGGGCGGGGGGCCGCGTCGAGACCGTGCTGATGCGGCTGGTCGATCTCCAGCTCTCCTTCCCCTCGATCCTCGTCGCGCTGATGCTGATGGCCGCCTTCGGGCGCGGGCTCGACAAGGTGGTGATCGCGCTGATCGTCGTGCAATGGGCCTATTACGCGCGCACGGTGCGGGGCGCGGCGCTCGCCGAGGCGCGCAAGGAGTACATCGACGCCGCGCGCGGGCTCGGCCTGCCGGCGTGGCGCATCCTGCTGCGCCATCTGCTGCCCAACTGCATCCCGCCGCTGGTGGTGATCTCGACCGTGCAGGTCGCCAACACCATCGTGCTGGAATCCTCGCTGTCGTTTCTCGGCGTCGGCGTGCCGATCACAAGGCCCTCGCTCGGGCTGCTGATCGCCAACGGCTACGACTTCATGCTGTCGGGCCAGTACTGGATGAGCATGTATCCCGGCGTCGCGCTGCTGATCATCGTCGCCTCGATCAACCTCGTCGGCGACCGGCTGCGCGACGTGCTGAACCCGAGGCTGCGGCGATGAGCGTGCTGCGCGTCGAGGCGTTGCAGACGCATTTCTTCACCGACGCCGGCGTGGTGAAGGCGGTGGACGGGGTCAGCTTTTCGCTCGACGCGGGCGAGGTGCTGGGGCTCGTCGGCGAGAGCGGCTCGGGCAAGTCGGTGACGGGCTTCTCGATCCTGCGGCTCGTCGATCCGCCGGGGCGGGTGGCGGGCGGGCGCATCCTGTTTCAGGGCGAGGACCTCGCCGCCGTGCCCGAGCGCGCGATGCGGCGGCTGCGGGGCAAGAAGATCGCGATGATCTTCCAGGACCCGATGATGACGCTGAACCCCGTTCTGCGCATCGACACCCAGATGATCGAGGCCGTGCGCGCGCATGAGCGCGTCAGCGTCAAGGCGGCGCGGGCGCGCGCGGCGCAGGCGCTGGCGCGCGTCGGCATCCCCTCGCCTTCCGAGCGGCTCAGCGCCTATCCCCACCAGTTCTCGGGCGGCATGCGCCAGCGCGTCGCCATCGCCATCGCCTTGCTCAACGGGCCGGAGCTGATCATAGCCGACGAGCCCACCACCGCGCTCGACGTGACCATCCAGAGCCAGATTCTGGCCGAGGTTCAGGGGCTCGCGCGCGAGACCGGCACGGCGCTGATCTGGATCACCCATGATCTCGCAGTGGTCGCCGGCCTCGCCGACCGGATCGCAGTGATGTATGCGGGCCGGATCGTCGAGAGCGGCTCCTCCAAGGCGATCCTGACGCAGCCGCGCCATCCATACACCGCCGGGTTGCTCGGCTCGATCCCCGGCCATGGGAGCGGGCGGGCGCGGCGCGGCGAGCCCTTGACGCAGATCCCCGGCATGGCGCCGAACATGGCCCATCTGCCGCCCGGTTGCGCCTTCGCCCCGCGCTGCCCCCGCGCCGCCGATCTCTGCCGCGCCGCGGCCCCGGACACGACCCCGCTCGGCCCAGACCGCGCGCTGCGCTGCCATCTGCCGCTCGAAGCCGCAGGGGCCGCCGCGTGAGCGCGATGCTGGAGTTGCGCGGCGTCTCGCGCGTGTTCGAGAAGCGGCTCGACACGGTCGAGAAGCTCGCCCGCCTGCTCGGCGCGCCAGTCGCCGAGGCGCGGGTGAACGCGGTGGACGACGCCAGTTTCGACGTCGCGCGCGGCGAGGTCGTCGGCCTCGTGGGCGAGTCGGGCTGCGGGAAGTCCACGCTCGGGCGGATGGTGGCGGGGCTTCTGCCGGTGACGCGGGGAACGATCCGCTTCGAGGATGCGGACGTGACCGACGCCGCCTCGCCCGCCGCGCGGGCCGCGCGGCTTAAGCTGCAGATGATCTTTCAGGACCCGATGTCCTCGCTCAATCCGCGCATGCGGGTCGAGGAGATCGTGGGCGAGGCGGCGGTGCATCACCGGTTGACCACGCGCGCCGAGATGACCGACTATGTGGCCGCGACGCTCGCCAAGGTCGGGCTCGATCCGGCCTATGCGCAGCGCTATCCGCACCAGTTCTCGGGCGGCCAGCGCCAGCGGATCGGCATCGCCCGCGCCCTCGCCGTGCAGCCCGACTTCCTGATCTGCGACGAGAGCATCGCGGCGCTCGACGTGTCGATCCAGGCGCAGGTGATCAACCTGTTTCAGGACCTGCGCCGCGATCTCGACCTGACTTATCTCTTCATCAGCCACGATCTCGGCGTGATCGAGCACATCGCCGACCGCGTCGTCGTGATGTATCTCGGTCGCGTGGTGGAGATCGCGCCGGCGGAGGCGTTGTTCGACGGCCCGCGTCACCCTTACGCGCAGGCGCTGCTCGACCAGGCGCCGCGGCTCGACGCCGGGCGGCGCGTGTTCCACCCGATCAAGGGCGAAATCCCCTCGCCGCTGAACCCGCCGCCTGGCTGCCATTTCCACCCGCGCTGCCCGCTCGCCGGGCCGCGCTGCCGCCGCGAGGCCCCGGCCTTGCGCCATGACGGGCCGCGCGCGGTCGCCTGCCATCTCGAGGACGGAGGAACCGCATGACCCCCCACATCCCCGGCGTGCTGCGCGTCGAGGGGCTCGACGGCTGGCGCGCGCCGCTGGTCTTCGACAGCCCCCATTCCGGCACGGAATATCCGGCGGATTTCGACCACGCCGCCGACCCCGTCCGCCTGCGCTGGGCCGAGGACACCCATGTGCACGACCTCTGGGCCGGCGCGGCGGAGGCCGGGGCGGCGCTGCTGCACGCGCAGTTCCCGCGCATCTACATCGACGCCAACCGCGCCGAGGACGACATGGACCCCGACGCGCTCGACGGCCCGCCGCCCTGGCCGCTCGCGCCGACCGAGAAGAGCCGCCTCGGCATCGGCCTGTGCTGGACCAAAGTCCCCCCCGACGGCGCGCCGCTCTACGCCCGCCGCATGACCCCGCAGGAACTGCGCGCGCGCGTCGAGACCTATCACCGCCCCTATCAGCGCCAGCTGCGCGCCCTCCTCGACGCGGCGCAGGGCCGCTGGGGCGCCGTCTGGCATGTCGACTGCCATTCGATGCAGGACCGCGCCTCGGCGATGTCCACCCAGCCGCGCGGCGCGCAGCGCCCCGATTTCGTGCTCGGCGACCGCGACGGAACCTCCTGCGCGCCGGACTTCACCGCTTGCGTCGCGGAGTTCCTGACGGCGCGCGGCCATTCCGTCGCGCTCAACGACCCCTACAAGGGGATGGAGCTCGTGCGCATGAGCGGCGACCCCGCAAGCGCGCGCCATTCGCTCCAGATCGAAGTCAACCGCAAGCTCTACATGGACGAGGAGACGCGGGCGCCCAACGCGGGCTATCCCGCGCTGAAGGCGACGTTCGCCGACCTCGCCCGACATCTCGCCGCCTTCACGCAGGCGGCGCTGCAAGGACAGACCGCATGACCGGATCCGCCACCGGGCTTCCCAACCTCTACCCCGTCGAACTGACGCCGCCCGACCTGACACCCTACGCCGCCGGCAACGCGGGCGTCCCCTATCTCTGGACCTTCGAGGCAGCGGCGCCGGGGCCGCATGTCGCGCTCTCGGCCATCGTGCACGGCAACGAGCCCTGCGGCGCCATCGCGCTCGACTGGCTGATGCGGATGGCGCTGCGCCCCGTGCGCGGCAAGCTCTCCTTCGTCTTCGTCAACATCGCGGCCTATGAAGCGTTCGACCCGGAGCTTCCGGATGCGACGCGCTGGGTGGACGAGGATTTCAACCGGCTCTGGGGTCCGGGCCGGCTCGACGACCCCGACCGCCCCGTCACTTGCGAAGTCGCCCGAGCGCGCGAACTGCGCCCGTGGCTCTCGACTGTGGACCTGCTCCTCGACATCCACTCGATGCAGCACAAGACCGAACCGCTGATCATCGCGGGGCCCGCGGCCAAGGGGCGGGCGCTCGCGCGCGAGATCGGCTGGCCGGGGATCGTCGTGACCGACCAGGGCCATGCCGAAGGCGTGCGGATGCGCGATTTCGAGGGCTTCGCAGACCCCGCCTCGCCGAAGAACGCAGCCCTTGTGGAATGCGGCCAGCATTGGGAGGCCGAGGCCGCCGAAGTCGCCAAGGACTGCGCCACCGGCTTCCTGCGCGCCACCGGCGCCGTCGCCCCCGATTTCGGCGCAGAGCGCATGGCCGCCCGCCCGCCCCGCCCCGCCCAGCGCGTCTATGAAGTCTCCGGCCCCGTCACCATCCAGACCGACGCCTTCCGCTTCGCCGAAGCGTGGCGCGGCTTCGAGCATCTCGAACAGGGCCGGCTGATCGGCTGGGACGGCGAGCGGGAGGTGCGCGCCCCCCACGACCCGACCGTGCTGATCATGCCTTCGCGCAGGCTCTGGCCCGGCAAGACCGCCGTGCGCCTCGCCCGGCCTGTCGCCGCGGAGTGAGCCCCCCCGAAAGTCGCAAGCGAAGCCTGTCCCCTCCCGCCCGATTTCGTGAGAAAATCGGCGCTTGACGCAGAAAGCGGATGGGGAGGGCGGATGGCGCAGGAGCAGGATCGCGCAGCGGCGCCGGCGCCCAATGCAGCGGACGGCCCCGGCCCCGGCCTCGCGCTCGACGGCCTGCGCGTCATCGATCTGGGCACGTTCCTCGCCGGCCCCTACGCCGCCTCGGTGATGGGCGAGTTCGGCGCGGAGGTGCTGAAGGTCGAGCACCCGCTCGCCGGCGACCCGATGCGCCGCTTCGGCACCGCCACAAGCCGCCCGGACGCGACGCTCGCCTGGCTCAGCGAGGGCCGCAACAAGAAGTCGGTCACCCTCGACCTGCGCCGCGAGGAGGGCGCGGCGCTGTTCAAGCGGCTGATCGCCAAATCCGACGTGCTGATCGAGAATTTCCGCCCCGGCACGATGGAGGAATGGGGCCTCGGCTGGGACGTGCTGAGCGCGATCAATCCCGGCCTCGTGATGCTGCGGGTCTCGGGCTACGGCCAGACCGGCCCCTATCGCCGCCGCCCCGGCTTCGCGCACATCGCCCACGCCTTCGGCGGGCTCTCCTATCACGCGGGCTTTCCCGGCGAGTCCCCGGTCACGCCGAGCTCCTCGCCGCTCGGCGACTACATGTCGAGCCTGATGGGGCTGATCGGCGTGCTGATCGCGCTGCGCGAACGCGAGGAGAGCGGCCTCGGGCAGGTCGTGGACATCGGCATCTACGAGGCGGTGTTCCGCCAGCTCGACGAGATCGCGCCGGCCTACGGGCTGTTCGGCAAGGTGCGCGAGCGCGAGGGCGCAGGCAGCTTCGTCGCCGTCCCGCATGGCCATTTCCGCACGAGGGACGGCCATTGGGTCGCCATCGCCTGCACCACCGACAAGATGTTCGAGCGCCTCGCCGAGGCGATGGAGCGCCCGCAGCTCGCCTCCTCCAGCACCTACGGCGAGCAGCGCAAGCGGCTGGCGGCGCGCGACGCGGTCAACGCCATCGTCATCGAATGGGCCGGCGCGCTCGACCGCGAGGAGCTGCTGCGCCGCTGCCTCGAGAAGGAAGTGCCGGTCGGCAAGCTCAACTCCATCGCCGACATCTTCGAGGACGAGCAGTTCCTCGCGCGCGGCAATCTCGCGGAGTTCGAGGCGCCCGGCGTCGGCAAGGTCGTCGTGCCCGGCGTCGTGCCGACGCTTTCGGAAACGCCGGGCCGCATCTCGACGCTCGGCCAACGGCTCGGCGAGTCGACCGACGCGGTGCTGTCCGCGCTTCTCGGGCTCAGCGCCGACGAGCTCGCGAGCTTGCGCGCCCGCAAGATCGTCTGAGGGAGGCCCAGCATGCCCGACGCTCCCGACCCGACCGCCGGCGCCGACGACCTGCCGCTGCGCGGGCTTCGGGTGATCGACGTGGCGACGATCATCGCCGCGCCCTATGCGGCGACCATCCTCGGCGAGTTCGGCGCGGAGGTGCTCAAGGTCGAGCACCCGATCGGCGGCGACCCCGCGCGCAATTTCGGCACCGCCACCTCCGTCAACGACACGCTCTGCTGGATGAGCGAGGGCCGCAACAAGAAGTCGGTGACCATCGACCTGCACTCAAAAGACGGCGCCGAGCTTTTCAAGAAGCTCGTCGCCTCCGCCGACGTGCTGTGCGAGAATTTCCGCCCCGGCACGCTGGAGAAATGGGGCCTCGGCTGGGAAGTCCTGCGCGAGGTCAATCCGCGGCTGGTGATGCTGCGGGTCTCGGGCTACGGCCAGACCGGCCCGTACAAGGACCGGCCAGGCTTCGCGCGCATCGCCCATGCGGTGGGCGGCATCGCCTATCTGACCGGCATGCCGCGCGGCACCCCCGTCACCCCCGGCTCGACCACTTTCGGCGACTACGCCTCGGGGCTTTACGGCTGCGTCGGCGCGCTGATGGCGCTGCGCCACCGCGACCGCACGGGGCGCGGACAGTACATCGACGTGGCGCTCTACGAATCCGTCTTCCGCTGCACCGACGAGCTCGCGCCCGCCTACGCGGCCACCGGCTTCGTGCGCGAGCGGCAGGGGCCGCATTACGCCATCGCCTGCCCGCTCGGCCATTTCCGCACCAAGGACGACAAATGGGTCGCCATCGCCTGCACCACCGACAAGATGTTCGAGCGGCTCTGCGCGGCGATGGAGCGGACGGAGCTGGCCTCGTCCAGCATTTACGGCGATCAGCGCACGCGGCTGGATAACCGCCACGACGTCAACCAGATCGTGCGCGACTGGTGCGATTCGCTGACGCGCGCCGACGTTCTGGCGCGCTGCCGGGCGCATGACGCCCCGGCGGGTCCCCTCAACGACATCGCCGACATCTTCGCCGACCGGCAGGTCCATGCGCGGCGCAACCTCGTGGCGATGGACGACGCCGACACCGGCGAGGTCATCGTCGTGCCCAACACCACGCCGCGGCTGTCGCGCACGCCGGGGCGGGTCCGCACGCTCGGCCCCCGGCTCGGCGCGCACACCGACGAGGTCATGCGCGACCTGCTCGGCCTGTCCGACGCCGAGATCGCGCGGCTGCGCGAGACCCATGTGATCTGAACCGCCCGGCCCGAATTTCGCGGCGGGGGCTCCCGGGGTCCCGGCTCCGAGGGGGCGGACGCGCCGCCGCCCGATGGCCGGCCCCGCGCAACCGCGCTACCTTCTCGCCAGACCGGCGCGCGAGACCGGCGAGTTCGACTCAGGGAGACAGGCGATGACGACGCGCAAGACGGCTGCGGATTTTCCCCCGCGCCTCCTCGAAGTGTTCGACGGCTATGTCCATGGCCGCATCACCAAGCGGCAGTTCCTCGACGAAGCCGCGAAATACGCCGTCGGCGGGCTGACCGCGGCGGCGCTGCTCGACAGCCTCCGCCCCGACTACGCGCTGGCCCAGCAGGTTGCGCCCGACGACGCCGCCATCGCGACCGAGCGCGTCTCCTACCCCTCGCCGAACGGGCACGGATCGGTGAACGCGCTGGTCGCCCGTCCCGCCGATGCGACGGGCAAGCTGCCCGCCGTCCTCGTGGTCCACGAGAACCGCGGCCTCAACCCCTACATCGAGGACGTGGTGCGCCGGCTCGGCAAGGCGGGCTATCTCGCGATGGGGCCGGACGGGCTGACGCCCTTCGGCGGCTATCCGGGGACCGACGAGGAAGGCCGCGAGATGCAGCGCCAGCTCGACCCCGTGAAGCTGATGAACGACTTCTTCGCGGGCTTCGAGCATCTGCTCGCCCATCCGGACTCCACCGGCAAGGTGGGCGCGGTCGGCTTCTGCTATGGCGGCGGCGTGTGCAACGCGCTGGCGGTCGCCTATGAGAGCCTCGCGGCGTCCGTCCCCTTTTACGGCCGGCAGGCCGATGCGGCGGACGTCCCCGCGATCCGGGCGCCGCTCCAGATCCACTACGCCGAACTCGACGAGCGCATCAACGCCGGCTGGCCGGCCTATGAGGCGGCGCTCAAGGAGCACGGCAAGACCTACGAGGCCTACATCTATCCCGGCGTCAATCACGGCTTCCACAACGACAGCACGCCCCGCTACGACGCGGCGGCGGCGGAACTGGCGTGGTCGCGGACGCTGGAGTTCTTCGCGCGGCATCTCGGCGCCGACGCCTGAGGGGGTTGAACGGCGGGGTCCGAGCCTCTAAGCCCGCCGGCGCCGCAGGCCGCGAAAGGACCCCGCCATGACCGCCGACATCCGCCCGATCCGACGCGCCCTGCTGTCGGTCTCCGACAAGAGCGGTCTGGCGGACTTCGCAGCGGCGCTCGCCGCGCGCGGGGTCGAACTGGTCTCGACCGGGGGCACGGCGGCGGCGCTGCGGGCCGCGGGCCTCGCCGTGCGCGACGTGGCCGAGATCACCGGTTTCCCCGAGATGCTGGAGGGCCGGGTCAAGACGCTGCATCCCGCCGTGCATGGCGGCCTGCTCGCGCGCCGCGACGCGCCAGAGCACATGGCGGCGCTGGCCGCGCACGGGATCGGCGAGATCGACCTGCTGGGGGTCAACCTCTACCCGTTCGAGGCGACCGTCGCCTCGGGCGCCGATCCCGCGACCTGCGTCGAGAACATCGACATCGGCGGCCCGGCGATGATCCGCGCCGCCGCCAAGAACCACGACGCCGTCGCGGTCGTGACCGACCCCGCCGACTGCGCCGACATCCTCGCCGAACTGGAAGCGCATGGCGGGACGACGCTGGCGCTGCGCCGCCGGCTCGCGGCGGAGGCCTATGCGCTGACCGCCGCCTACGACGCCGCCGTCTCGGCCTGGATGGCGGCTCAGGCGGACCTCGCCGCGCCGCGCCGGCGCGCGGTGGCGGGCGTTCTGGCGCAGCCGCTGCGCTATGGCGAGAATCCGCATCAGGGCGCGGCCTTCTATGTCGGCGGCCCGGCCCGGCAGGGCGTCGCCACCGCGCGCCAGCTTCAGGGCAAGGAGCTGAGCTACAACAACATCGCCGACACCGACGCCGCTTTCGAGGCGCTGGCCGAGCTCGACCGGCCCGATTTCGCCGGGCGGGCGGCCTGCGTGATCGTCAAGCACGCCAACCCCTGCGGCGCGGCGCTGGGCGAAACCCCGGCGCAGGCCTACGCCCGCGCCTTCGACTGCGACCGCACCTCGGCCTTCGGCGGCATCGTCGCGCTCAACCGCCCGCTCGACGCCGAGACCGCCCGCGCCATCGCCGCGATCTTCACCGAAGTCGTGATCGCGCCCGGCGCCTCCGACGAGGCCCGCGCGCTCTTCGCCGCCAAGCCGAACCTGCGCCTGCTGCTGACCGACGCAATCCCCGACGCCGCCGCTCCGGGCCTTGCGTGGAAGCAGGTCGCCGGCGGCTGGCTCGCGCAGGACCGCGACGCCGCCCTGCTCGAAGACCTCCGCGTCGTCACCCGCCGCGCCCCGACCGACGCCGAACTCGCCGATCTGCGCTTCGCCTGGGCGGTGGCCAAGCACGTCAAGTCCAACGCCATCGTCTACGCCAAGGGCGGCGCGACCGTGGGCGTCGGCGCCGGCCAGATGAGCCGGCTCGACAGCACCCGCATCGCCGCCCGCAAGGCCGCCGAGATGGGCGCGGCGCTCGGCCTGCCCGACAGCCCCGCCATCGGCTCGGTCGCGGCGTCCGAC
Organism: Rubrimonas sp.; assembly: GCF_036788415.1. NCBI lineage: Bacteria > Pseudomonadati > Pseudomonadota > Alphaproteobacteria > Rhodobacterales > Paracoccaceae > Rubrimonas > Rubrimonas sp. Next base: position 24,991 of record NZ_DAIQNN010000036.1, read on the forward strand.
GCCTTCTTCCCCTTCGCCGACGGGCTGGAGACGGTGGCGGAGGCCGGCGCGACGGCGGTGATCCAGCCCGGCGGCTCGGTGCGCGACGCCGAGGTGATCGCGGCGGCGGATGGGCGGGGGATTGCGATGGTATTCACGGGCATGCGCCATTTCCGCCATTGAGGGCGCGGCCCGAACGAGGCCATTGAGGGCGCGGCTCTTGGCGCTGGGGGTCGCGATGGCGTAAGAGGCCGCGACGCAAGGGATCACGGGGCGCGCGGGCGATGAAATTCACGCTGGGCTGGCTGAAGGAGCATCTGGAGACCGACGCGTCGGTCGAGCGGATCGCCGAGGCGCTGACCGATCTCGGCCTCGAGGTCGAGGGCGTCGAGGACCCCGCGGCGACGCTCGGCGCCTTCCGCATCGCGCGCGTGATCGAGGCGGGCCCCCACCCCGACGCAGACAAGCTGCGCGTGTGCCGCGTCGAGACATGGCCCGACGGGCCCGGGGGGCCGTCGGTCGAGGTGCAGGTCGTCTGCGGCGCGCCGAACGCGCGCACGGGGCTCGTCGGCGTGTTCGCCCCGCCGGGCACCCACATCCCCGGCACCGGGCTCGACCTGAAGCCCGGCGTGATAAGGGGCGTCGAATCCAACGGCATGCTCTGCTCGGAGCGCGAACTGACCCTGTCGGACGCGCATGACGGCATCATCGACCTCGCCCCCGACGCGCCGCTCGGGGCGCGGTTCATCGACTACGCCGACCTCGCCGATCCGGTGATCGAGATCGCCATCACGCCCAACCGTCCGGACGCGCTGGGCGTGGCCGGGATCGCGCGCGATCTGGCCGCGCGCGGGCTCGGGCGGCTGATCACTCCGGCGATCGAGGCGGTTTCCGGCGCTTTCCCCTGTCCGGTCCCAGTGACTCTGGCGCCTGACGTGGCGGAGGAGGCCTGCCCGCTCTTCATCGGTCGCGTCGTGCGCGGGGTGAAGAACGGCCCGAGCCCGGATTGGCTCCAGAAGAAGCTCCGCGCCATCGGGCTCAGGCCGATCTCCGCGCTGGTGGACGTGACCAATTTCCTCACCCTCGACCGCGCCCGCCCGCTGCACGTCTTCGACGCGGACAAAGTGTCGGGCGGGCTGACCGTGCGGCTGTCGCGCGCCGGCGAAAGCCTGCTCGCGCTCGACGGCAAGACCTATGTCTTCGACGATGCGATGACCGTGATCTGCGTCGGCGAGGCGGTGGAGTCCATCGGCGGGGTGATGGGCGGCGAGGCCTCGGGCGTCACTGAGGCGACGACCACCGTCTTCATCGAGGCCGCCTATTTCGACCCCACCCGCACGGCGGCGACCGGGCGCAAACTCCGCGTCTCCTCCGACGCGCGCTACCGCTTCGAGCGCGGGATCGATCCCGCCTTCACCCGCGACGGGCTTGAGCTCGCGACGCGGCTGATCCTCGACATCTGCGGCGGCGAGGCGTCGGAGGTCGTCGTCGCCGGCGCGGTTCCGGACTCAGCGCGCAGCTACGCCCTCGCCCCCGCCCGCGTCTCCAGCCTCGTCGGCATGGAGATCGCGCCGGAGCGGCAGGTCGAGACCCTGCGCGCGCTCGGCTTTTCAGTCGAGCCGGAGGGCGCGGGCTTCCGTGTCGCCCCGCCGAGCTGGCGGCCCGACATCCGCGGCGAGGCCGATCTCGTCGAGGAGATCGCGCGCGTCGAATCGCTGACCAAGCTGCAGTCCCAGCCGCTGCCGCGCGGCGCGCAGGGCCCGCTGCCGCCGGCGCTGACCCCGATGCAGCGCCGCGCGCGGATGGCGCGGCGCGCCCTCGCCGCGTCGGGGCTGTGCGAATGCGTGACCTACAGCTTCACCTCGGGCGCGGCGGCGGCGCTGTGCGGCGGGGGCGGCGACGCGCTGGCGCTCGAGAACCCGATCTCCTCGGATCTGTCGCACATGCGCCCGTCGCCGCTGCCGAACCTGCTGGCCGCCGTGGCGCGCAATCAGGCGCGAGGGGCCGAAACGGTCGCGCTGTTCGAGGTCGGCCCGGGCTTTCACGGCGCCGAGCCCGGCGAGCAGACCGAGCAGGCCTGCCTGGTGCGCGCGGGCGTCACCGCCCCGCGCGACTGGTCCGGCGAACGCCGCCCGGTCGATCTGTGGGACGCGCGCGCCGACGCCGAAGCCCTGCTGGCGGCCTGCGGCGTCGCGCCCGACAAGGCGACCGTGGCGCGCGAAGCGCCGGACTGGATGCATCCGGGCCGGTCGGCGGCGCTCAAGCTCGGGCCGAAGACGACGCTCGCCGTGTTCGGCGAACTGCACCCGAAGCTGCTGGCGGCGATGGACGTGAAAGGGCCGGTGGTTGCGGTGCTCGCCGACCTCGCGGCGGCCCCCTTCCCTAAGGCGAAGGGCGCGGCGCGGCCTGCGCTCGCGGCGTCGGACCTTCAGGCGGTCGAGCGCGACTTCGCCTTCGTCGTGGACGCCCGCGTCGAGGCGGCGGCCCTGCTGCGCGCGGCGCGCGGGGCCGAGAAGAAGCTCATCGCGGCGGCGAGCGTCTTCGACGTGTTCGAAGGTCCCCGCGCCGAGGCCCAGTTCGGGGCCGGCCGGAAATCCATCGCGCTGTCGGTGCGGTTGCAGCCGACCGAACGCACGCTGACCGACGAGGAGATCGAGGCGGTCGCCGCGAAAGTCGTCGGCGCCGTCGAAGTCGCCGTGGGCGGGGCACTGCGCGCCTGAGGCGCGCTGCCCTCCTCCGAACGCGCCCGCCCTGCGCAAGCCGACCGCATGACGCCGCGGGCGACCGCCCCAGAAGCGCGCCTGCCCTCTGGGGTGACTGTCAAACGGCATTGAAACGGGACCCCCTATCGGCGTCGAAAAGGGACCCCCGCTGGCGGTGAGGAGACGGGCCTGACGCGCC
>NZ_DAIQNN010000037.1:0-27799 GCF_036788415.1 Rubrimonas sp.
CGCCATCCAGCCCCAGTCCCAGCCGACCATCGGGGTCCAGAAGAACGGGCCGATCAGCGTCATCGTCACGGCGCCGCCGACGCCGGTGTAGAAGAAGCTGGTGGCGGCGCTGTCGGCGGCGTTGGCCAGCCGCGTCAGCAGGTGGTAGAGCGCGAACATCGCCGCGGCCGCGAGCGGGATCAGCGCCAGCGGCTCGAACAGGCGCAACCCCGGGCGCAGCACGATCAGCACGCCGAGAAACCCCACGCCGATCGCCGCCCAGCGCCGCCAGCCGACCTTCTCGCCGAGCACCGGGCCGGCCAGCGCGGTCACGATCAGCGAATAGACCGCGAAGACGGCGTGGCTCTCGACGAGCCCCAGCAGCGCGAAGCCCGAGATCATCACCACGATCTCGAGCGCCAGCAGCGCGCCCCGCGCCCATTGCAGCGCGGGCCGCGCGGAGCGCGCCGCCGCCCGCAGCCCGCCTGCGCGCCGCGCCGACAGGGCGACCACGAAGAGGGCGAAGAACCAGTAGCGGATCATCGTCACGAAGACCGGCGAATAGCGCTCGGCGAGGTGCTTGGAGACGCCGTCCTGCACGGCGAAGACGGCCATCGTCGCCACCATGATGGCGATGCCGCGCGCGGCGCCGTCGGATTGGGACATCGTGGTCTCCGCAGGAGGAGGGCCGCCTCGGCTGCGGTACTGCGGAACGGGGCGGGCCGCAAGGCGCGCGCCCCTTGGGCGGACCGGCCTCTCAGGCCGCCGCGCGCGCGAGCGTCGCCGGGCGCAGCCGGCGCGGCGGGGGCGCGGGGCGGTCGGGCGGAGAGTCGCCGAAGCGCGCCATGTCGCCTGCGAGCAGCGCCCGGCGCGCCAGCAGCGCGTCGATCTCGGCGTGGCGCGCCGCCCGCGCCTCGGCGATCTTCCGCGCCATCGCCTCCAGCCGCTCCAGATCGGCGAGCAGCCGACCGGCCTCGACGCGCTGCTTCGGGCTCATCCGCGTGACGCGCAGTTCCGACAGCCGCGCCGCCCGCGCCGCGATGTCGGCCTTCAGAAGCCACGCGGCATCGAGATCGACCCGAGCCTGCGTCATCGCGAGCACGTCCGAAAGCCGCCGGTCGAGCTTGGCCAGCGCCCGCCGCGCCGCCCGCCGCGGCGCCAGCGCGTCGCCGACCGGCCCGATCCCGTAGATGCAGATCGGCGCCGCCATCAGGAAGCTCTGCGGCGAGACCATCACCAGCCCCACCGCGCAGACCATCATGAAGGCGAGCCCGACCAGCCCGATCCGGTTGAACCAGATTTGCCGCAGCGTCAGGGGTTTGGGCGCCGAGGAGGGCAGCGGCTCGGGCGGCTCGTAGGCGAAGACTTCCGGAATCTCGACCCCCCGAAGCCGCGACAGCACCTCCGCGACGTCGATCGGCGGCGGCAAGGCCCCGGCCTCGCCCGGCGCGGGGAACAGCGCGGCGCCGGAGTGGCGCTCGATGCGGCAGAGCGGGCAGGCGGCGACGCCGGGCGCGAAATGATGGCGCGGCGAGGCCGGGCAGGGCTGGAGCGCGGCCTCGGTCTCCGCCAGCGCCCCCACCCAGTCGGTCGCCGAGGGCCGCCGCCCCGCCGAACCGGGGCCGAAAGCGCGTTCGAACAGCCCCGCCAGGATGGGCCCCGCCTCGTCGAGCCGCAGCGCCCCGGGCGGCGGGCGCAGCGGCCCCGCGCCGCGGCGCGCATAGGCGAAGGCGCCCTGCGCGATCGCCTCCGCCACGCCGAGATCGGCCCCGCGCGAGACGCCCGCGAAAGGGTGGCGCCCGAGAAACAGCAACTGGAACAACACCACCGCCAGCCCGAAGGCGTCGTGATCTTGCGTGCGGGGCGTCTCGGCGAGCGGCGCGCCGATCATCTCCGGCGGCGTGTAGTCCGGCACGCCTACACGGCATAGATGCAACGTCGCCCCGTCGTCGAACTGGAAGCTGTCGGCGTCGATCAGCGACACCAGCGCGTCCTGCCCGATCAGGAAGCCGGAATGGTTCACGTCGCCGATCACGCACCCCGCCCTGTGCGCCGCTGCGACCGCCCGCGCCGCATTCAGGGCCGCGCGAACGAGAAATCGGTAATCCGCATCCGGGAAGGCCCGCTTGCGCGCGCCGGGTGCGTAGAGCTCGTGCAGCGGCTCGGCCTCACGGATGCGCGGCATCAGGAACCCCGCGAAGCGCCCCTGCGCGTCGCGCAGCGCGGCCTGCGGAAAGGCGACCAGCGGCGCCCGCTCCGCCAGCCCCGCCTGCGCCATCGCCGCGATCTTGGCCTCGCGCGCCGCCGCGCCCTCGGGCGCATAGACCTTGGCGGCGCGCGCGGGGTCGCGCGCCACGCCGAACACCTCGCCCTCGCCGCCGCGCCCGATGCGCCGCCCGAGGCGGACAGGCTCATCGCCCGCGAACAGCGTCCGGTTCATGCGGCCGCCATCCGCGCGGCGAGGATCAGCGTGCGGTCGTCGTCGGTGCGCGCCGCGAAACCCTCGGCGCCCAGATAGTCCCGGAGCGCGCGCGACAGGGCGGTGTCGCGACCCCCGCGCCCGGCCTGGCGCAAGGGGGCGGTCATGCGCTCGAAGAAAGGCGCGTGCGGGGTCCGCGCCGCGAAGTCGAGCACCAGCCGCTCGATCCCGTCGGTGAACAGCGCGAGCGCGTCCACGGGCGCGCAAAGCCGCGCCACCCGCAGCGCGCACGCCTCGTCGGTCAGGAAGAAGGTCGCGCCTGCATGCTCTCCCGCCGCCGGCCATGAGAGCGCGCGCCAACCCTCCGCCGTGCGCCCCACGGCCGCTCCGTCGCCGACATGGCCGACGAGCGTCGACGCGCCGTCCGACACGGCGAAGACGACCGTCGTCGCCAGATCGCGGGGCGCCAGCCCATGCGCCGCCGCCGCCGCCGCGATCCGCGCGCGCGCCGCTGCGACCCAAGCTTCCGCGTCGGCCTCCTCCGCCGTCGCCTTCGCCGCCAGAGTCGTCTGCGCCGCGGCGCAGATCGCGCGGCAGGCGAGCGCGGAGCCCGCGCCGCCGCGCACCGCGCTCCCCGCGCCGTCAGCCGCCACGGCGATCAGCGTCGCGCCCTGCTGCGCCACCCGGAACGCGTCCTGCCCCCGCTCGCCGCGCCGCGCATGGCCTTCGCCGCGCCGCGTCGCCGCCGCCGCGATCCAGCCGGCCATGGCCCGCCCCCTCCGCGCCGCTCAGCCCGCCACCGCCCAGCCGTCGGGCGCCGTGGGGTTTTGCAGCGGCGCCGCCTCGTCGGTGCGCGAGCGCGACACGGCGCCGAGCGAGTTCGACAGCCAGGCGAACAGTTCGCGGAAGGCCAGCCCCTTCAGCATCAGCGGCTGGCGCACGGACAGACCTTTCAGCGCCTCCAGGTCCGCGCCCTCGACGCCGACGGCGTGGAACATGAACTCCTTGCCCTGCTCGCCCTCGGCGATGCGCCGGCGCGCCTCGGTCACGCTGTCGGTCGGGGCGCCGTCGGTGATCAGGAACATCCACGGGCGGTAGAAGGGCACGCCGGCCTCGCGGTATTTCTTCTTGCGCGCGCGCAGCAGCTCGATCGCGCGCAGGATCGCCTCGCCCATCGGCGTGTTGCCCGACGCCTCCAGGAGCGGCGGCTGGAACGCCTCGGCGGAAACGTAGTCGCGCACCGCCACCGGCCCGAAAGTGACCAGCGCGACTTCGACCCGCTTCATCGCGAGCCCGTCCATCGCCAGCTCCTCGTGGAAATGCAGCAAGCCCTGATTGAGCGCGTCGATCTTCGGCCCGCCCATCGACAGCGAGGTGTCTAGCAGCAGCACGACCGGGCAGCGCGGCTCGGGATTGTCCACGAACTCGTCGGGCCCGCCGCCGCCGAAGACGCCGCCGAAGGGCTGTTGCGCGAACGGATCGGTCATTCTCATCCTCCCGGTCTTTGTCGCGAAACTATCGCGCCGGACGCGGAAATCACCCGCTTTCGCGCTAGGCTCCCGTCAGGACATGCCGGAAGGAGACGCCCGATGCGCCGCCTCGCGCCCTTGCTCGCCCTGCTCGCCGCTCTCATCGCACGCCCGGTCGCCGCGCAGGCGCCGGTCTGGGACGATGTGGACCTCGAACTCGTGCTGCTCGCCGACGCGTCGGGATCGATCGATTTCCAGGAGTTGCGCTTCCAGCGTCAGGGCTACGCCGATGCGATGGCCGATCCGCTGGTGATCTCGGCGATCCGCGACGGCGCGCATGGGCGCATCGCCGTGACCTATGTCGAATGGGCCGACGCCGCCTCGCAGCATGTCGTGGTGGACTGGATGCTGGTCGGCTCGGCAGAGGACGCCGCCCTTTTCGGCGACCGCCTGATGGCCCCGCCGCGCGAGGCGTTCGGGCGCAACGCCATCGGGGCGGCGCTGATGAAGGGCGTCGAGATGATCGCCTCGAACCACCATGAGGGCTTTCGCAAGGTCATCGACTTCTCCGGCGACAGCGCGAACAACTGGAACGGCCCCTCCATCGCCGCTGGGCGTCAGGCCGCGCTGGATGCGGGGATCACCATCAACGGTCTAGCGATCCTGTGCCTCGTCTGCGCGACCGGGCGCGCCGACGGCTACGACCTCGAAGCCGCCTTCCGCGACCGCATCATCGGCGGCCCGGGGGCTTTCGTCGTGACCGCGGACGGCTCCGAGGCCTTCGCCAACGCCGTCCGCCGCAAGCTGATCCTTGAAATTTCCGGTCTGGAGCCGCCTTCTCGTCACGCCGCCCGCTGAGGCGGCGCGAGGAGCCCGGACCATGCGCGAACTCGTCGTCGGCGCCGCCCAGCTGGGGCCGATCCAAAAGGCCGACAGCCGCGCCGACGTGGCGGCGCGGATGATCGCGCTGCTCGAGAAGGCGGCGGCGCGGGGCTGCGGGCTGGTGGTTTTCCCGGAACTGTCGCTGACCACCTTCTTCCCGCGCTGGCTCTTCGAGGAGCGGGCCGAGGTGGACGCGTGGTTCGAGCGCGAGATGCCCAGCGCCGCGACGCGACCGCTGTTCGACCGCGCGCGCGAGCTCGGGGTGGCGATCAGCTTCGGCTATGCGGAGCTGACGCCGGAGGGGCGGCGCTTCAACGCGTCGATCCTGACGGACCGGACCGGGGCGATCGTCGGCAAGTACCGCAAGGTGCACCTGCCCGGCCATTCCGAATTCGACCCCGAGCGCGCCTTCCAGCACCTCGAGAAGCGCTATTTCGAGCCGGGCGATCTGGGCTTTCCCGTCTGGCGCAACATGGGCGCGCTGATGGGGATGATGATCTGCAACGACCGCCGCTGGCCGGAAGCCTATCGGGTGATGGGGCTTCAGGGCGTCGAGCTGATCCTGCTCGGCTACAACACGCCCTCGGTCAACAGCCAGAACAGCGCCGAGGGGCTGGAGAAGCGGCTCTACCATTCGGAGCTGTCGGTCTGCGCCGGCGCCTATCAGAACGCCGCCTGGGTGGTGGCGGTTGCGAAGGCGGGCGACGAGGACGGCCATCCGCTGATGGGCGGCAGCGTGATCGTCGATCCCGACGGCTTCGTCGTCGCCCGCGCGCAGACCGAAGAGGACGAGCTGCTGGTCCACGCCTGCGACATGGATGCGACGCGCTTCGGCAAGACCACCATCTTCGACTTCGCCCGCCACCGCCGCCCCGAGCATTACGGACGCATCTGCGCGCAGACCGGCGCCGAGATCCCGGAGGAATGAGAGCCGCGGCGGCGAAGTTTGAACCCGCCGCGACGCTCCACTAGGCTCGGACGGCGGCGAGCCCGCCCGCAGCCAGGAGACCCCCCGTGACGCTGATCGACCGGACCACACGCGGCGTCTATGTGATCGCCGCAACGCCCTTCGCCGAGGACGGATCGCTCGACCTCGCGAGCATCGACAGCCTCGTGGACTATTACGCCGCGCGCGGCGCCGACGGCATGACCATCCTCGGCGTGATGGGCGAAGCGCCGAAGCTGACCCCCGAGGAGTCCCGCGCCGCCGTCTCGCGCTTCCTGTCGCGCGCAGGCGGGATGCCCGTGATCGTCGGCGTGTCGAGCCCCAGCACCGACGCGCTGGCGGGTCTCGGCGCCTTCGCGATGGACGCGGGCGCTGCGGGGGTGATGGTCGCGCCCATCCCCTCGCTCTCAACCGAGGACACCGTGGCGACCTACTACGCGGCGGTCTGCGCCGCCCTCGGCCCGGACGTGCCCGTCTGCTTCCAGGACTATCCGCAGCTCACCGGCGTGAAAGTCTCGGCGGCGACCATCCTCAAGCTGACCCGCGACCACCCCCAGATCGTCATGCTCAAGCACGAGGACTGCCCCGGCCTCGCCAAGCTCTCGGCGGTCCGGGCGGCGGAACCCCGCATGTCGATCCTCTGCGGCAATGGCGGCCTCTATCTCCCGCAGGAGCTTCAGCGCGGCGCCGACGGCGCGATGACCGGCTTCGCCTATCCCGAGATGCTGTCGGGCGTCGTCCACCGCCATCTCAAGGGCGACGCGGACGGCGCCGAAGACCTGTTCGACGCCTGGCTCCCGCTGATCCGCCACGAGCAGCAGCCGGGGATCGGCCTCGCCATCCGCAAGGAAGTGCTGCGCCGCCGCGGCGCCATCGCCTCCTCCCGCGTCCGCGCGCCGGGGCCGCGCCTCTCCCCCGCCGACCTCGCCGAGCTCGACCGGCTGATCGCCCGCACCGAGGCGCGCGTTCGCGGCTTGGGCGAAAGGCTCGCGGCGTGACCCTCGACCTCGCCGTCAAAGGCGGAACCGTCGTCACCGCCTCCGACATGTTCAGGGCGGACATCGGTATCCGCCACGGCCGCATCGTCGCGCTGGCCGAGTCGCTCGACGCCCCCGAAACCATCGACGCGACCGGCAAGCTGGTCCTGCCCGGCGGGATCGAGGCGCATTGCCACATCGCGCAGGAGAGCGCGACCGGCGGCATGACGGCCGACGACTACTTCACCGGCGGGCGCTCCGCCGCGCTCGGCGGCAACTCCAGCTTCATCCCCTTCGCCGCCCAGCATCGCGGCATGGGCGTGACCGAGACGCTCGACCTCTACGACGGCCGCGCCGCGCCGAACTCCCCCATCGACTACGGCTATCACCTGATCGTCGCCGACCCGACCGAACAGGCGCTGACGCAGGAGCTTCCCGCCGCCTTCGCCCGCGGCGTGACGAGCTTCAAGGTCTTCATGACCTACGACCTCATGAAGATCGACGACCGCCAGTTCCTAGATATCCTCACGGTCGCCAAGACCCACGGCGCTGTGACGATGGTCCATGCCGAGAATCACGGCATGATCGGCTGGATGAGCGAGCGGCTTCTCGCCGGCGGCCATTCCGCCCCGCGCTACCATGCCCCCAGCCACCCCGAACTCGCGGAAGTCGAGGCGATCCACCGCGCGATCTGCCTTGCGCGGCTGGTGGACGCGCCGCTGGTGATCGTCCACGTCTCGACCGAGGCCGGCGCGAAGCTGGTGCGCGACGCCCGCGCGGAAGGCGCGAAGATCTTCGGCGAGACCTGCCCGCAATACCTGTTCCTCACCCGCGACGACCTCGACCGCCCCGGCATGGAGGGGGCGAAGTTCATGTGCTCGCCGCCCTTGCGCGACGCGGCGACGCAGGAAGCCCTCTGGCGCCACCTCCGGACCGGCACTTTCACCCTCTGGTCCTCCGACCACGCGCCTTACCGCTTCGACGCGACCGGCAAGCTCGCCAAGGGCCCCGACGCCACCTTCAAGCAGATCGCCAACGGGATGCCCGGCATCGCCCTGCGTTTGCCGCTGCTGTTCTCCGAAGGCGTGCGGACCGGGCGGATCACGCTCCCGCAATTCGCCGCCCTCTCCGCGACCAACGCCGCCAAGCTCTACGGCCTGCACCCGCGCAAGGGGACTATCTGCATCGGCGCCGACGCCGACATCGCCCTCTGGGACCCCGATCTGACCCGCACCGTGACCGCCGTCGATCAGGGCGACGCGATGGACTACACGCCCTTCGAGGGTATGCGCCTCACCGGCTGGCCCGTGACGGTCCTCAGCCGGGGCCGCAAGGTGGTGGAGGGCGGCGCCTTCGTCGGCGCGCGGGGCGCCGGCCGCTTCCTCGCCCGCGCCCGCGCCGACATGACCGGTTACGCGGGAACCCGCGCCCCCGAACTCGACCCCGCGACCAATTTCGGCGCGGAGATCGCCCCATGAGCGCCACGATCCTCGTGATCAACCCCAACAGCAACCAGGCCGTCACCGACGGGCTCGACGCCGCGCTTCACGGCTTCCGCCATCCCGGCGGGCCGAAGATCGAATGCGTGACGCTCGCCGAAGGCCCGTTCGGCATCGAAAGCCAGCTCGACAGCGACGCCGTCGCCCTGCCCCTCGCCCGCCTCGTGCAGGCGCGCGACGACGCCTCCGCCTACATCCTCGCCTGCTATTCCGACCCCGGCCTCGACGCCTGCCGCTCGGTCACGCGCAAGCCGGTCTTCGGCATCCAGGAGGCGGGCGCGCTCAGCGCGATGGCGCGGGCCGACCGCTTCGGCGTGGTCGCCATCTCCGACCGCTCGATCCTGCGCCACCGCCTGCACCTGCGCCGCATGGGCGTGCTCGATCGGCTCGCCGGCGAGCGCGCGCTCAACATCTCGGTGGACGAAAGCGCGCGCGGGGAGGGGACGTTCGCGCGCCTTCTCGACATCGGCGCCCTGCTGATCGGCGACGGGGCCGAGGCGCTGGTTCTCGGCTGCGCCGGTCTCGCCCGCCACCGCGCGCCGCTTCAGGCGCGGCTCGGGGTTCCGGTCATCGACCCCACGCAGGCCGCAGTGGCGATGGCGCTGGGCGCGGTTCTCGCGGACGGATGAGCGCCCAGACCGGCGGGACGAAATAGAACGAGACCACCGTCGAGAGCAGCACGCCGCCGGCAATGGCGGTGGCGAAAGGCGGCCAGAACCCCCCGCCGCCGAGGATCAGCGGCAGGAAGCCGCCGAATGTTGTGACGGTGGTCGAAACGATGTGGCGCGCAGTCTCCGCCGTCACCCGGGCCATCGCGTCGGGGTCTCCGGCGCGCGCGCCTTCGTCGGCCTGAAGCGCCGAGAAGATGATGATGGCGGCGTTCACCGACACGCCGACCGAGCCGATCACCCCGATCAGCGCCGTCACCCCGAAGGGATAGCGGAACACCGCGAGCGACAGCAGCGCGAGCCCCGCCGCCAACACGGCCACGACCAGCGTCGCGGCCATCAGCCGGAACGAGCCGAAACTCAGCGTCAGCGTCGCCACCGTCAGCGTGACCACGAGGCCGACCGTCGCCATCAGATAGCCCACCGTGTCGGCGCGGGCGTCGGAATCGCCCCCAATCTCGACGCGGTAGCCCGGCGGGAGCGGCGCGAGCGCCGCGTCGAGGCGCGGGCGCAGGTCGCGCAAGGCTTCTTCGGGCAGCACGTCTGGCGCGACGAAGCCCTGCGCGAGCGTCATTCGCTCGCCGTTGCGGCGATGGATCGGCGCGCCCTCGGGCCTCAGCCGGAGCGGCCCCAGAGCGGCGAGCGGCGCGCCCGGCGTGCTCCAGCCCATAGGCGCGCCGCCCGGCATGCCGAGCGCGCCGACATCCCCCGCCGCATCGCGGGAGGGGCGGGCGAGGCGCACCATGACGGGAAGCTCCTCCGAGCCCTCCACCACCGAGCCGCCCTGCGCGCCGTCGAGCATCGCCGCCAGCTCCGCGGCGACCAAAGCATGATCGAGCCCCGCCAGCCGCAGCGCGTCGGGGTCGAGCGCCAGCCGCAACTCGCCGCCGCCGTCCGAGCCGGTGTCGCGGGCCAGCGTCACGCCGGGCGTGCGCGCCATCTCGGCCCGCGCGCGCAGCCCGAGCTCGCGCAGCAGGTCGATATCGGGACCGACGATGCGGATCTCGAGCGGCGCCGAGACCGGCGGCCCCTGAACGAGCGGGCGCACCACCACCTGCGCCTGCGGCAGAGCCCGGTCGAGCGCAGCCTGAAGGCGCGGGATCGCTGCGATGGTGGCCTCGGGCGAGGTGGTGGCGACCAGCGCCTCGGCGAAGCGCGACACGCCGTCCTGATCCATCATCATGTTGTAGTAGAAGGCCGGCGCGCTCTCGCCGATCACCCAGGCGACCTTGCGGACCTCCGGCGCCGCGCGCAGCAGATCGTCGGCGGTCCGCGCAGCATCCAGCGTCGCGTCGAGCGCGGCGCCCTCCGCCAGGGTCACCTGCACGTGGAACTGGTCGCGGTCGGCGCCGGGGAAGAATTGCGCGGTCAGCGTCGGGAAGCTCGCGAAACCCGCGACAGGCAAGGCCAGCGCGGCGAGCACCGACAGCAGCGGCCTGCGCATCGCCAGCGACAGCGAGCGCGCGAAGATGCGCCCCGCCGCGCCGCCCGCGACCCCGTCGCGCCACCACATCCGCCGCCGCGACGGATCGGGCGCCGGCAGCAGCCAACCCGCGAGCGCCGGCGTCAGGGTCAGCGCCAGCAGAAGCGACGCGCCCAGCATCGCGATCACCGCGAGCGCGATGGAGCCGATGAAATCGCCGACCGGCCCCGGCGACAGCGCCATCGGCAGGAAGGAGAGCACGGTGGTCGCCGTCGAGGCGACGAGCGGCGTGCGCAGCAGCTTCACCGAGGCCGCGATGGCCGCAACGCGGTCCTCGCCAGCGTCGATCCGGCGCTTGATCGCGTCGGTCATCACGATGGCGGCGTCCACCAGCAGGCCGAGCGCCACGATCATGCCCGTCACCGACATCTGGTGGATCGAGAGCCCGATCTGGCCGAGGACGAACAGCGCGATCATCGCTGCGAGCGGCAGCGCGCTCGCCACGGTCAGCGCGGCCCGCCAGCCCAGCGTGACCAGCAGCACGAGGCTCACCAGCCCCACGCCCATCGCGATGTTGGCGCCGAGTTCGGCGAAGCGCGCCGCCGTGTAGCCCGACTGGTCGAAGATCAGCCGCTGCTCGATGCTGGCGGGCAGCCCTTCGGCGAAGGCCGCCGCCGCGTCGCGCCCGCGCGCGGCCCAGGCGTCGACCTGGAGGTCGTCCTCCGCCCGCACGGCGACCAGCACGGTCGGTCGTCCGTCGAGCAGGGCGAGGCTGTCGGGCGGGTCGGCCCGACTGCGCGCCACCTCGGCGACGTCGCCGAGCCGCAGCGTGGCGTCGCCTTTCGCGCGCAGGGGCGTGTCGCGGATGCGGGCGAGCCCGTCGAACGCGCCGTCGAGCGCCACGCCGAAATCGCGGGTCGCGCCCCGCACCTGTCCCGCGGGCGCCTTGGCGTCGGCGGCGGCGAGAAGGGCGGCGACCTCGCGCAGGCTCATGCCCAGCCCGGTCAGCGTCTCGGGCGCCAGCGTCACGGCGACCTCCTCGCGCGGGGCGCCGTAGGTCTGCGCCAGCGCCGCGCCCGGCAGCGCGCGCAGCCGGTCGGCCAGCGCCTCGGCCTCGCGGGCGAGGATCGCCGGAGCCTCCTCCGCCCCCTCTGCGGCGGACAGCGCGAAGATCAGCGTGAAGGCGCCGATGCGGTCATTGGTGAATTCCGGCTCGGGGACGCCCGGCGGGAAGGCGCGGGCGGCGTCGTCCAGAGCGTTGCGGATGTCGGTCCACGCCCTCTCGATGGCGGCGTCGGACAGGGTCTCGACCAGTTGCACCCGCTGGAAGGACAGCCCACTGCGCGAGATCGAAATGATCTCGTCGATTTCGGAGACCTTGCGCAGCTCCTCCTCGATCTTCTCGGTCACCAGCGCCTCGACGCGGGCGGGGTCGGCGCCGGGATAAGGCGTGAGGATGGTGGCGAAGAGGTTGGTGATGGTCGGGTCTTCCTGCCGCCCCGAAGTCAGCGCCGCAGACAGCCCCATCGACAGGATCAGCAGCAGCGCCAGCGCGAAGGCGCGCGGGTCGCGGAAGAAGCGCGCCGCCACGGCTCAGTTCTCAGGGGCGGGGACGGGCGCCGGGCTCACCGCCTGCCCCGGCGCGACGCGATGCGCGCCGGAGGCGATGGCGCGGGCGCCGTCGGGAAGCGCGCCGGTCAGGAAGGCGCGCTCGCCCTCCACCGCCGCGACCTGCGCGAGCGCGCGCACGGCCACCGGAGGGTCGACGCTCTCGTCGAGCAGGGTCAGCGCCCAAAGCCCCCGACCGCCGTCCGACAGCGCCGCGACCGGCGCCCAGACCCCGTCGCCTTCGATCCAGCGGGTCGCCTCCAGCCGCACCACCGCGCCGAAAGGCGGGGCGTCTCCGCCGATCTCGAACAGGGCGGACAGGGTGCGCGAGGCGGGGTCTATGTCGGGGCGCAGCGCGGCGAGGCGCGCCGCGATCGTTTGGTCGCCATGGTTCAGCGTCACGGCGTCGCCGACCCGCAGGCGAGCGGCGGCCTCCGCCGACAGGCCGATCCGCGCCGCTGCGCGCCCAGTCTCCAGAAGGTCGAGCGCCGGGGCGCCGGCCTCGACCACCGCGCCTTCGTCGAGCCGCCTCGCGGCGACGATCCCGGCGAAGGGCGCGCGCAACTCGGCCTTGCCGCGCGCCACGTCGAGCGCCGCGAGCGCGGCCTCCGCTTCCGCCAGCGCCGCGCGCGCCTGATCGCGCCCGAGCCGGGCGTCGTCGCGGCGTTGGGCGGTGGCGGCGGCGGTGCTGAGATTGTCGACGCGCTCCAGAGACAGCTCCGCGAGCCGCAGCGCGGCCTCGAGCCGGTCGCGCGCGGCGACGCGGCCCAATCGCTCGGCGTCGAGCGTGGCCGTGTCGAGCCGCGCGACGACGGCCCCCTTTTCGACCGCATCACCTTCCTCGACGAGAATTTCGGCGATGCGCCCGCCTTGCTCGAAGGCGAGCGCCGTCTGGCGCCACGGCTCGATTCGGCCCGTGAACACGGCGCGCGCCATGTGGCCGGGTTCGCGGCGCAGCGCGACGACCTCCACGAGCGGCGGCGGGGCGAGGGCGCCGGGACCGGGGCCTGCTGCGCGCTGGTGCAGCGCCGCCACCAGCGCGGCGGTCGCCCCGACGACGACGACGACGAAGGCGACGCCGAGCGCCGACCGCCGCAGGCCTCCGCTGCGGCGCTGCGACGTCCGCGCCTCGGGATCGTCGAGATGATCGCGCATCGGGTCGCGCTCCGACCGAAGGTTGACAGCGTCAACCCTTAACGCCCGCAGGTAGACGCCGTCAACCGATTCGCGCTAGACGAGGGCCATGACCGACTCGCCCGCGCTGTCCGCCGCCGAACAAACCGCGCCGCTGCGCGAGCGCTGCGTCGACATGGCGCTCCAGATCATCGCCGAGGCGGGGATCGAGGGGCTCAGCCTGCGCGACCTCGCGCGCCGGCTCGGCGTCTCGCATCAGGCGCCCTACAAGCATTTCCCGAGCCGCGACCATCTGCTGGCCGAGATCGTCCGCCGCTGCTTCCTCCGTTTCGGGGCGGTGATGGCGGAGGCGGCGTCGGGCGCGGCCGATCCGCTCGACAGCCTGCGCGCGCAGGGCCGGGCCTATTTCCGCTTCGCCCGCGACCACCCGCTGGAATACCGGCTGATGTTCGGCGATCCGCTGCCCGACGCCTCGCTGCACCCGGAGATGCTTGCGGAGGCGCACGCCGCCTTCGAGGGGCTCAAGCGCAGCGTCGCCGGCGTGGTGGGGTTGCCGCCCGACGATCCGCGCGTGCTGCCCGACGCTCTGGCGACATGGTCCACCGTCCACGGCTTTGCGACGATCCGGCAGACGGCGGCGCTGGAGAATCTCGGCCTCGGCGCGCTCGACCACGCGGTTTTGGGCGAGGCGATGCTCGACCGGATCTGCGCGGCGCTCGGGGCGCGCTGCGGCTGAGGGCCTCTCACGCAACCACCACCCGCGTTCCCCACGCCGCGCAGCGCGCCGCCAGGTCCGGGTCGATCGGCGCGTCGGTGAACAGCGTGTCCACATCGCCGAGCGCGCCGATCCGCGCAGGGGCCGTGCGCTCGAACTTGGAGCGGTCGGCGACGAGGAAGGCCCGCCGCGCCTGCCGCAGGATGGCCCGGCTCGCCCCGACTTCGGCGATGTCGTAGTCGAGGATGTCGCCTTGCGCGTCGAGCGCCGAGCAGCCGATCACCGCGATGTCGGGCTTGAAACGGGCGATCGTCTCGGTCGTCAGATCGCCCACCAGCCCGCCGTCAGACCGCCGCAGCCGCCCGCCGGCCACCACGACCTCGCATTCCTCGTTCTCGGCGAGGATGTTGGCGACGTTGATGTTGTTGGTGACCGCGAGCAGCGCGCGATGGCGCAGCAGCGCGCGCGCCACCGCTTCGGTCGTGGTCCCGATGTTGAGAAACACCGACGCATTCTCGGGGATTTCACGCGCGCAGGCTTCGGCGATGCGCGCCTTGGCTTCAGGGTTGAGCGCGCGCCGCTCCAGATAGCCGATATTGGCGACGCCCGACGCGGCCACCGCGCCGCCATGCACGCGTTCGAGCTTGCCGGCCTCGGCGAGGTCGGCGAGGTCGCGGCGGATGGTCTGGACGGTCACGTCGAAAAGCTCGGCGAGGCGTTCGACCGACACCATGCCGTCCTCGCGCGCGATGCGCAGAATCTCGGCCTTGCGAAGCGCGGCGGACATGGCGGCGGGCGCTCCATGCGCAGTTGCGATCCCTCGGGGACGTTTCTGCGGCAAGCCGCGCGCGATGCGCAAGCGGCGCGCGACGATCGGCCGGAGCCGCCGCAGAGCGCGCCCGAACCGCCGCCGCCGCCCCGCCTTGCGCCGCATCGGCGCGCGGCTATAGTCCGCGCCGACGCACAGGGAGGCTCGCCATGCTCGCATCACCCGCCTACGCTCAGGGGGCCGCCGCCCCCGGAGGCGCGGATTTCTTTCTCCAGCTGATCCCGCTGATCCTGATCTTCGTGATCTTCTATTTCTTCCTGATCCGGCCGCAGCAGCAGAAGGCCAAGCAGCACAAGGCGATGATCGACGCGCTGCGGCGCGGCGACCAGGTGATCACGCAAGGCGGACTCTACGCCAAGATCGTCAAGGTGATGGACGACGCCGTCGAGGCGGAAGTCGCGCCGAACGTGAAGGTCAAGATCGTCAAGGCGACCATCGCGGCGCTCGTCTCCAAGACCGAACCGGCGGCCAACGACAACTGACGCCGCGCCCGCCGCGCGGCGCATCCCCCCGAAAGGCCGGCCATGCTGTTCTTCGAGACGTGGAAAAAGGCGCTGGTCGTCGGGCTGTGCCTGCTCGGCGCTCTGCTGGCCGCGCCCAATCTGTTCTACGACCGCGCCGACGAGGCGGCCCGCGCCCGCGCCGAGATCGCCCGCATCGACGAGCGCGGAGGGGCGGTTCCCGACGCGCTCGCGGCGCAGGCGGCGCAATGGCCGTCCTGGCTTCCGGGCGGCGTGCTCAATCTCGGGCTGGACTTGCGGGGCGGCGCGCATCTTCTGGTCGAAGTCGCGGTCGAAGACGTCTACGTCGAACGCCTCACCGCGCTCTGGCCCGAGGCGCGCACGGCGCTGCGCGACGCGCGCGACGCCGTCGGGCCGTTCCGGCAGATCGAGGACGACCCGCAGGCGCTGACCATCCGCCTGCTGGAACCGACGCCCGCAGGGCTGGAGGCGGCCAGCGAAGCGGTTCAGGCGCTCGCCCAGCCCGTCAGCATGGGGCTGATGGGGGCGGGCGGCCCCAATCTGACAGTCGAGACCGTCGCGCCGGACATCGTGCGCGCGACGCTCTCGGACGCCGAGCGCGCCGCCTCGCTCGAACGCACCATGGCCCAGTCGCTCGAGATCGTGCGCCGCCGCATCGACGAGGCGGGCACGCGCGAGCCGACGATCCAGCGCCAGGGCGAGCGGCGGATTCTCATTCAGGTGCCTGGGATCGGCTCGGCGGAGGAGCTGCTGGCGCTGCTCGGCGAGACCGCCAAGCTCAGTTTCCATGAAGTCGTCAGCCAGACCCAGAACCCCGACGCGCCAGCGGGCCCCGGGGCCTTCGTCGCGCCCGACGCCGAGAGGCCGGGCGAGTACTACATTCTCGAACGCGTCCCGACGGTCAGCGGCGAGAACCTCGTGGACGCGTCGGGCGGCTTCGATCAGGACGGCCGGCCCGCCGTGCTGTTCCGCTTCGACACCACCGGCGCGCGCCGCTTCGGCGACTACACGCGCCAGAATGTCGGGCGCATCTTCGCGATCGTGCTCGACGGCGAGGTGATCTCGGCGCCGCGGATCATCTCGGCGATCACCGGGGGCTCGGGGCAGATCACCGGGAATTTCACGGTCGAGGAGGCCAACCGGCTGGCGATCCTGCTGCGCGCGGGCGCGCTGCCCGCGCGCATCGAGGTGCTGGAGCAGCGCACGGTCGGCCCCGATCTCGGCGCCGACAGCATCGCGGCGGGGCGGCTCGCGACCATGATCGCCTTCGCAGCGGTGCTGGCGCTGATCGCGCTCTCCTACGGCTTGTTCGGGCTGTTCGCCAATGTGGCGCTGATCTTCAACGTCGCGCTGATCATCGGCGTGCTGTCGGCCATCGGCGCCACCCTCACCTTGCCGGGCATTGCGGGCATCGTGCTGACCATCGGCATGGCGGTCGACGCCAACGTGCTGGTCTTCGAGCGCATCCGCGAGGAGATCCGCCGCGCCCGCCCCGCCGTCCGCGCCATCGAGGCGGGCTACGAGCGGGCCTTTTCCGCCATCATCGACGCCAACGTGACGACCTTCATCGCCGCGTCGATCCTGTTCGTCATGGGGTCGGGGCCGGTCAAGGGCTTCGCGGTGACGCTCGCGATCGGGGTGGTCACGTCGGTCTTCACCGCCTTCATGGTGACGCGGCTGATGGTGGCGACCTGGTTCGCGCGAGTCCGGCCCAAGGCGCTGCCGATCTGAGGGAGATGCGCGATGCGGATGAGCGAAGTGCGCTTCCCGCGCGGCGCGCCGGTGACGGGCTACGGGCCGGAGGGTTTCGAGATCGGCGGCGTCTGGCATGCCGGCGCCGTGCTGCTGCTCGGCGCCGTCTCGGCCTGGCGGCCCGCGGCGCCGCTCACACCCGCCTGCTTCGCCGAGGCGCTGGCGGCGGTGGATCGCTTCGACCTGATCATCCTCGGCACGGGCGCCGACCTCGCCCCGCCCCCGCCCGAGACGCGCGCGGCGCTGGAGGCGGCGGGGTTCGGCGTCGAGATCATGGCGACGCCCTCGGGCTGCCGCACCTACAACGTGCTGCTCGCCGAAGACCGCGCGGTCTGCGCGGCGCTGCTGACCGTCTGAGGAAACGCGCCGCGGCCGGTCCGGCGCATGGTTTCCGCCCTGCGGCATTCGGGTTATATGGGCCGCGGGGCGCGCCGCGCGCCGCCCTGAGCTTAAAACCAATCCTGACAGGGGGCCCCAATGGCTTTCGAGCTGCCCAATCTTCCCTACGCCCATGACGCGCTCGCCGCCGGCGGCATGTCCCGCGAGACGCTGGAATACCACCACGACCTGCACCACAAGGCCTATGTGGACAACGGAAACAAGCTGCTCGCGGGCTCCGGCCTCGAAGGCAAGTCGCTGGAGGAGGTGATCGTCGCGACCTATGGCGACGACACGAAGGCGGGCCTGTTCAACAACGCCTCGCAGCATTGGAACCACATCCAGTTCTGGGAGATGATGGCGCCGACCCCCGGCGGGATGCCCGGCGCGCTGGAGGCGCGGATCAAGGACGCGTTCGGCTCGGTCGAGAAGTTCAAGGAGGACTTCGTCGCCGCGGGCGTCGGCCAGTTCGGCTCGGGCTGGTGCTGGCTCGTGCTCGACAAGGGCGCGCTGAAGGTCACCAAGACGCCGAACGGGGTGAACCCGCTCTGCTTCGGCCAGACCGCGCTGCTCGGCTGCGACGTGTGGGAGCACTCCTACTACATCGACTTCCGCAACAAGCGCCCGGCCTTCATCCAGAACTTCCTCGACAAGCTCGCGAACTGGGAGAATGTCGCCGACCGCCTCGCCGCAGCCGGCGGCTGAGGCGACGGGTCATCTCCGGGCCCTGGGGGGCGACGCCTCCCAGGGCCGCTCCGGCCAATCGTGCCTTGGATAGCGCCCGCGCATCTCCTTGCGCGCGTCGGCCCAGCCGCCGCGCCAGAAGCCCGGCAGGTCGAGCGTCAGGGCGATGGGCCGACCCGCCGGCGACAGCAGCGCCAGCCGCAGCGGCGCGCGCCCCAGCATCGGGTGAATGTCGAGACCGTAGAGCTCCTGCGCGCGCAACGCGACAGTCGGCGGGTCCTGCGCGTAATCCACCGCATGGGAAGAGCCCGAGGGCGCGGCGAAGCGGGCGGGGGCGGCGCGGTCGAGCAGCGCGGCGCCGTCGCGGCCCAGCAGAGCGCGCAAGGGCGCGAGAAGGTCGAGCGCGGCGAGGTCCTCGGCGCTGCGGGCAGCGCCGAACCAGGGCGCGAGCCAGTCCTCCAGCCCGTCGCGCAGCGCGGCGTCGGAGACGTCGGGCAGGTCAGCGCCCTGCGCCCGCGCCCAGAGGATGCGGGCGCGCAGCGCCTGCGCGGCGTCGGTCCAGCCGAGCGCCTCCAGCCCCAGCGCGCGCACGCCGGCGCAGAGCGCCGCCGCAACTTCCTCGGGCGCTGCGTCGCGCAGAGGGCGGGCGCGCAGGGTGAGAGCGCCGAGGACGCGCCGCTCCTCCGCCTCGACCCGGGCCGTTCGCGCCGACCATTCGACGACGCGGCGCGTCCCGATGCGCGCGCCCGCCGCCGCCTCCAGATCGTCGGGTGAGAGCACGGCGGCGAGGCGGATCGCGGCTTCGCGCGGATCGCCGTCGAGATCGGCGGCGACGAGCAGCGGCGCGCCGGCCAGCGCGTCCTCCGCCGCCAGCGCCGCCCCCTTGCCGCCCGAGAGCAGATGGCGCGGCGCGGGGCCGGGCCGGCGCTGGGCGATCCGGTCGGGCCAGCCGAGGGCGAGCAGGCCGCCGGCGCGCTCGGGGCGGATCGGGCCGCGCGCCCCGGTCGCCAGCCGCAGCCGGCGCAGCGCCTCGGCGGCGCGCGCCAGCGCCGCGCGGTCGACCGCCAGACCGCGCAACGACGCGAACCGGCGCGGATCGGCCAGCGCCTCGAGGCGCAGGGCCAGATCGACGCCGGCCCGCTGGCCGGGAACGCGCAGCGGGTCGCGCTCGGACAGGATCGCGGCCAGCGCGCAGGCGGTCGCGCGTTCGTCCTGCGGGGCCTGCGCGACCATCGCGGCGAGGCGGGGATGCAGCGGCATCGCCGCCATCGCCCGGCCCGTCGCCGTCAGCGCGCCCGCCGCGTCGAGCGCGCCGAGATCGCGCAGCAGGGCGCGCGCTTCGGCGAGCGCGGGGGCCGGCGGCGGGTCGAGAAAGGCGAGGCCGGCGCCGTCGGGCGCGCCCCAGAGCGCGAGGTCGAGCGCGAGGCCCGCCAGATCGGCGGTGAGGATTTCGGGCGGCGCGAAAGCCGTCATCCCGCCCTCGGCCCCTTTCGTCCAGAGCCGCAGGCACAGGCCGGGGCCGAGCCGCCCCGCCCTGCCCCGCCGCTGGTCGGCTTCGGCGCGGCTCGCGCGCTCGGTGATCAGCCGGCTCATCCCGGAGCAGGGATCGAAGCGCGACCGCCGCGCCAACCCCGAATCGATCACGATCCGCACGCCCTCGACCGTCAGCGAGGTCTCCGCGATCGCGCTCGACAGCACCACCTTGCGCCTGCCCGGGGCCGCAGGGGCGAGCGCGGCCTGCTGGCGGGCGAGCGGCAGGTCGCCATGCAGCGCATGCAGTTCGGCGTCGGCGGGCAGGAGCGCCGACAGGCGCGCCGCGACGCGGGCGATCTCGGCCGCGCCCGGCAGGAAGACGAGCGCGTCGCCCGCGGTCTCGGAAAGCGCCGACTGAGTCGTCTCGGCGACGGCGTCCGTCAGACGGCCCGGCGCCACCGGCGCGTCGCGCCAGCGCGTCTCGACCGGGTGCAGGGTTCCCTCCGCCCGCAGCCGCGCCGCATCGCCCATCAGCGCGGCGAGCGCCTGCGCGTCGAGCGTCGCCGACATCGCGATCAGCCGAAGTTCGGGGCGCAGGGCGGCCTGCGCCTCGAGACAAAGGGCCAGCCCGAGTTCGGCCTGCAAGGCGCGCTCGTGGATCTCGTCGAAGATCACCGCGCTCACGCCGTCGAGCGCTGGGTCGGACTGCAGCATCCGCGTGAGCACGCCTTCGGTGACGACCTCGATCCGGGTGCGGGGGCCGGCGCGCGTTTCGCCGCGGATGCGCAGACCGACGGTCGCGCCAACCTCCTCGCCGAGCAGCGCGGCGAGGCGCGCCGCGGCGGCGCGGGCGGCGAGGCGGCGGGGCTGGAGCATGACGATCCGCCCCCGCGCCCAGGGCGCGCCGCGCAGGGCGAGGGGGACGCGGGTGGTCTTGCCGGCGCCGGGCGGGGCCTCCAGCACCGCGTTGGGCGCGGCGGAGAGCGCGTCGAGCAGGGCGGGCAGCGCGGCGTCGACCGGCAGGGCGGGGCCGGGAAGCTGGGGGGCTGGCGGAGGCTGTCCGGACGGCGGCGGCTTCGACATCGCGGCCCTCATGCCCGCCGGCGCGCGCCCTTGCAAGCAACCGAAGCGCCGCCCATGTTGTGCGCACAGGGCCGTCGCCGGGATCGGGGCGGCCGCAGCAGTCGCTTTCGGAGAAAGGGCTCGCATGACCCGCGCGAACTTCGCCTCGCACCCCTTCCTGCTCGGCTTCGAGCAACTCGACCGTCTGGTGGAGCGGACCGCCCGCAGCGGCGAAACCTATCCTCCCTACAACATCGAGCAGCGGGGCGAGAACGCCTATCGGATCACGCTCGCAGTGGCCGGGTTCGCGGAATCCGACCTCTCGATCACGGTCGAGGACCGCCAGCTGATGATCCGCGGCCGTCATGCCGAGGAGGCGGGGTCGGAGCGCGTTTTCCTCCATCGCGGCATCGCCACCCGGCAGTTCCAGCGCGCCTTCGTGCTGGCCGACGGCGTGGAGGTGTCCGGCGCCCATCTCGATTGCGGCCTGCTGCATGTCGATCTCGAGCGCGTCGCGCCCGAGAACGTCGTGCGGACCATCGAGATCGGGCGACGGGGCTGAGGCGCCCCGGACCCGACGCAGGCAGGAGGCGCAACGCCATGACCGACGAGCAGATGAAGCCCCCGATCGAGAGCCGGATCGTCTATATCCGCGCCGTCGATCCGGAGGAGATACCAGAACCCGCCCGCAGTCAGGCGGGGACGGACCATTTCTATGCGATCCACGACGCGCAGGGGAACCGGCTGGCGGTGACCACCGACCGCAGCGCCGCCTTCCGGCTCGCGCGCGAGAATGCGATGACGCCCCTTAGCGCGCACTGAACCGGGCGAGGCGACTGCGGCGCCGTCCCTCCGGCGCGTCGGGGCGGCGCCCGCTCCGACCGCGCGCGCCCTGCCATTTCGGGGTCGCCGGCACGGGTTTCAGCGGATTTTCATAAATTTGCGTCAATCAACGGGCTCCCCGCACGCAGGAGCCCGAAATGGCCGCACACCGACCGGCGCGCGTCGCACTCATCGACGACAATCCCGACGACCTCCTGCTCGCCCGCCTGTTCCTGCGCCGCGCGGGCATCGCGCTCCCGTTCGACAGCTGGCCGACCGGCGCGCGCTTTCTCGACGCGATGGCGCGCAACCCCGATCTGGCCCCCGACCTCGCCCTGGTCGACCTCAACCTGCCGGTCCTCAGCGGGGCCGAGTTGCTCGCCCGCGCCCGCGCCGAACGCTGGGCGCGGGCGACGACCTTCGCCGTCTGCACCGGCTCGACCGACCCCGCCGACCGCGCAGCGGCCCTCGATGCGGGCGCGGCGGCCTTTCTGTCCAAGCCGCTGACCGAGGCCAGCCTCGCGGCGCTCTGCGTCGCCGCGCCCCGCTTCACGCTGCGCGCAGGGGCGGATGGCCTGCGCCTGTTGACGCTCGGCGCGCGCGGGTGAGCGACGGTCCCGCCGCCTTCGTCGCCGGGTTCGGCGCCTCCGCCGGCGGGCTCGAGGCGCTGATCTCCATGGCGCGCCGGCTTCCCGCCGCGACCGGCGGCGCGTTCGTCGTCGCCCAGCACGTCGCGCCGGCGCACAAGAGCCTGCTGCGCGACCTGCTCGCGCGCCGCGCCGATCTGCAGGTCGTCGAGTTGACCGCCGAGCCGATCCCTCCGGCGCCGGACGTCATTTACGTCACCCCCGCCGGCGCCGACGTCGCGCTGGAGGGGGGGCTGCTGACGCTGCGCCCGGCCAGCCTCGCGCCCGCCGCGCCGAAGCCGTCGATCGACCGGCTGTTCGCCTCGCTCGCGGCCGAGCTGGGCGACCGCGCGGTGGCGGCTGTCCTTTCGGGGACCGGCGCCGACGGCGCGGCGGGGCTGCGCGCCGTGCACGACGCGGGCGGCGTGACCATCGTCCAGGATCCCGACGGCGCGAAGTTCTCGGCGATGCCCGAGGCCGCGCTGGGCAGCGGGTGCGTCGATCTGATCCTGCCGCCCGAGGAGATCGGCGCGCTCTTCGACCGCGTGGTCGGTCGCTCCTATGCGCCGGGGCTTCTGCGTGCCGCGAACGCGCCCGAAGACCTGTCGGCCCGGCTGATCGCCGCGCTGCGCCGCGCGCAGGGCCTCGACTTCTCGGCCTACAAGCCCGCGATGCTGCGCCGGCGCGTCGAGAAGCGCATGGACGCGCTCGGCTGCGGCGATCTGGAGAGCTATGTCGCGCTCGCCTGCGAGAGCCCTGCCGAGCTGCGCGCGCTGAACCGGGCGCTGCTGATTTCCGTCACGTCGTTCTTCCGCGACCCCGAGGAGTTCGAGGCGCTCCGGCCTCGCCTCGCCGGCCTGCTCGCGCAGCTCGGCGACGCGGCGCTGCGCATCTGGGTTCCCGGCTGCGCGACCGGCGAGGAGGTCTGGTCGATCGCGGCGCTGCTCGCCGCCTCGCCGGCCGGCGAGGCGGCGCTGCGGCGCGGGCGTGTGCGCATTCTCGGCACGGACGTCGACGAAGCCGCCCTCGCGGCGGCCCGCCGCGGCCTCTATTCGGCGGCGGATGTCGCGCAGGCGCCCGAGGCTCTGGGCCGCCAGTTCGCGCCGGCCGGCGAGGCGGGGGGCGACGCGGGGGGCGACGCGGGAGGCGGCTGGGCCAGTCCGCTCCCTTTGCTGCGCGACGCGGCGACCTTCGCGCGCCATGATGTGCTCACCGATCCGCCCTGCGGCGACCTCGGGTTGATCAGCTGCCGCAACCTTCTGATCTATCTCACCCATCGCGCTCAGCGCGGCGCGCTTGAGCAGATGCGGGTCGCGCTTGCGCCGCACGGTCTGCTGTTTCTCGGCAAGGCCGACAGCGCCGCCGCCCATCCCGACGCCTTCCGCGCCGAGCCCGGCGCGCCGCGCATTCTGCGCCCGGTCGGGCGCGCCCCGGGTCCGGCGGCCCGGGCGTCGGCGCGCGCCCGCGCGCCTGCACCCCGCACGGTCGCCTCCGCGCCGACGCCCGATCTGTTCGAGAGCCTCGCCGAAGCCAGCGGCGACGGCGCGGCGCTCCTGAGCGCCGATCTGCGCGTCCTGCGCCGTTTCGGCGAGAGCGCGGAGTGGTTGCGCCCGGCGCCTGCGGAGATCGGAGGCGCGGCGCCGGAGCTGCGCGCATGCCTCGCCCCGCGCTGGCGCGCCGAGGGAGCGGCGTTGGTCGAGCGGGCGCTCGCCGACCGCCGCCCCGTCGAGACCCCGCCCCGCCCGGCGCCCGGCGATCCCGCTTCCGTCGAGACCCTGCGCGCGGCGCCGCTGACCGACGCCGCGCGCGGCGACGCCTTCGCCCTGCTGAGCCTCCGCCGCAGCCCCGCCCGCGCTGCGCGCGCCCGCGAGGCGGCGCTCGCCGACGCGCTGGCCGCGTGCCGGCGCAGCCTCGACCGCGTCGGCGGCGAGGCCGAGGCGGCGCAGGAGGCGCTGCGAACCCTCAACGAGGAGATGCAGACCGCCAATGAAGAGCTGCAATCGACCAATCAGGAGCTGCAGACCGCCAATCAGGAGCTTCAGGCCGCCAATGAGGAGATGACCACGGTCAACGAGGAGCTGGAGCTGCGCTCCCAGCAGCTCAACGACACGGCGGCGCATCTGGAGGCGGTGCTGCGCGAAATCGCCTCGCCGGTTCTGGTCGCCGACCGGATGCTGCGGATCAGCGGGGCGAGCGCGGCGGCGCAGCGGCTTTTTCCGGGACCGCCCGGCGCCGAGGCCCCGGCGCTCGACGCCTGCCCCGGACCGGCGGGCTTTCCGCCGCTCGCGCCGCTCTTTCGCGAGGCGATGGCGCGCCGCGCGCCGATCGGGCGCGAGATCGACTGCCCCGACAGCGCCTGGTCGATGACCATCGCGCCCTTCGAGGACGCCTCGGGCGGGCTCGCGGGCGCCGTGGCGATCTTCGCCGACCAGACCGAGCGGCGCGCGCGCGAGGCGCGGTTGCGCGACGCGATGGAGAAGCTCGCCGCCTCCAACGCCGAGCTCGAGCGGTTCTCCTACGTCGCCTCGCACGATCTGCGCGAGCCGGTGCGCACGCTGGCGGGCTTCGCGGAATGTCTCGGCGACCCGGCGCTGGCGCTCGAGGCGGAGGAGCGCGCCGAGCTTCTCGCCTGCATCCGCGACAATGCGCGCCGGCTCGGCGAGATCATCGACAGCCTTCTCGCCTTCTCGCGAATCGACCGCGAAGTGCAGATCGAGGATGTCGATCTCGACCAGATCGCGCGCGAGGCGCTCACGTTTCTGGCGCGCGGGATCGCCGATTGCGGCGCGCATGTCGAGGTCGGCCCGCTGCCCACCGTGCGCGCCAGCCGCGTCCACATGCGCCAGCTGTTCCAGAACCTCGTCGGCAACGCGCTCAAGTTCCGCTCCGAGCGGCCCTGCCGGGTCCGCATCGGCGCCCGCCGCGCGCAGGGCGCGCATCTCGTGACCGTCGAGGACAACGGCGTCGGCGTGCCGGAAGCGGCGCGGGACGTCATTTTCGAGGTGTTCCGCCGCCTTCATCCGCGCTCTGAGGTCGAGGGCGCCGGGCTGGGCCTGTCGATCTGCCGCAAGATCGTCGAGCAATATGGGGGGCGGATCTGGTGCGAGTCGAACCCCACCGGCGGCGCGGCCTTCCGCTTCACCCTCCCGTCGGCCTGAGCGTCTCGCGCGGTGCGCGAAATGGGCGGCGCCTTGCACTTCGGGCGCGTTTCTTGTAAGAAGCTCGCGCGACGTTGCTATGCTATCTGATCACTGCGTGTCTTCGGCGGCAGTCTCGATACCTGAACGACAGCGCCAGAGCCGCCGCATCTCGCGGGCGGCGAACAGACACGAAGGATACGACCATGGCTCAGGGCACCGTCAAGTGGTTCAACGCCACCAAGGGCTTCGGCTTCATCGAACCGAAGGACGGCGGCAAGGACGTTTTCGTCCACATCTCGGCCGTCGAGCGCGCCGGCCTGCGCACCCTCAATGACGGCCAGGCCGTCAGCTACGACCTCGAAACCGGTCGCGACGGGCGCGCTTCGGCGGCGAACCTCGTCGTCAACTGACGAACAGCTTCATTTTCGAGGCTAACTGGCGGCGCTCCGGAGTTCGGAGCGCCGTATTTGTTTGCGAACAGGGGTTCGCCTTGCGTCGCCCTGTCGCGGGCCGGGCTTTCTCGATTGTCGCACCCGACCAAGGGCGATCTTAACTTCGCCTTAATGATTCTGTTAAAATTTGACCTTGCCGGTGATGGAATTTTCCGTCGTGTATGTCCGGCGACTCCCAGGAAGGACGGCCGCTCCCATCGGCCGTCCTTTTGCGTTCAGAGCGCGAGTTCGACCCACATCGGCGCGTGATCGGACGGCTTCTCCCGCGCCCGCGCCGCGCGGTCGACCCCGCAGTCGCGCAGCCTGTCCGCGGCTTGCGGCGTCAGCAACGCATGGTCGATCCGAATGCCGTCGTCGCGCCCCCACGCCCCCGCCTGATAGTCCCAGAAGGTGTAGCCCGGATCGGCCCGAAGCGCCCGCCAGGCGTCGGTCAGCCCGAGGTGGACGAGGCGCCGCCACGCCGCCCGCGATTCGGGGCGAAAGAGCGCGTCCTCGCGCCACGCGTCGGGGCGCTTGGCGTCTTCGGGCTGGGGAATGACGTTGTAGTCGCCCGCCAACACCGCGATCTCCTCCGCCGCGAGGATCTCGCGCGCGCGGGCGGCGAGCCGGTCCATCCAGCCGAGCTTGTACTCGAATTTCGGGCCGGGCGCGGGGTTGCCGTTCGGCAGATAGAGCCCGCAGACGCGCACCGCTTTCCCCTCGCCCTCCCCCTCGGCGATGACGACGCCTTCGATCCAGCGCGCCTGCGCGTCGCTCTCGTCGCCGGGAAGACCGCGCCGGACCTCCTCGAAAGGCCGCTTCGAGAGCAGCGCCACGCCGTTGAAGCCCTTCTGCCCATGCGTCTCGACGTGATAGCCGAGGTCTTCGACCGCCTCGCGCGGGAAGCCCTCGTCGACCGACTTGATCTCCTGCAGCGCGGCGACGTCGGGGGCCGCCTCGCGCAGCCAGTCGAGCAGCTCGGGCAGGCGCGCCTTGACGCCGTTGACGTTGAACGTCGCGATCTTCATGGGGGCCTCCCGCCGATCCGCGCGCGACTCTACCCTCGCGCTCACGACCGCGGAAGCGCAGCGCGCGCCGGCGCGGCCCACGCGACTTTGGTCGCGCTCCAAAAACGGGCGAAATTCATTTCAAATCAACGTGAAGTTTTGGAAGCAGCCTGCGGTTTGCCCTTATGTCCGACGTCCCGAGCCCTCGCGAGCGCAGCCTCGACGGGCGGGAGCGTCTCGGCGCCATGCTGGTGGCGCGAGGCGCGTTGACGGCTCAGCGCCTCAGCGACGCCCTTGCGATCCAGCGCGCTCACGGCGGGCGGCTCGGCGAAATCCTCGTGCGCCGGGGCTGGTGCGACCCGCGCGCCTTGGCGCAGACCGCCGCCGATCAGGCCGGCGTCGCGCTGATCGACCCCGAAGCCGCGCCGATCGACCCCACGCTGACCGACCCGGCGCACATCCCGCGCTGCGTCGCCCGGCGCGTCGCGCCCTGGCGGCGGATCGGCGGAGAGGTGGTGCTGGTCGCCGCCGACGCGGACGCCGCCGAGCGCGCCCTGCGCGAGGCCGGCGCGCCGCCGGGGCGCTACGCGCTGGCCGAGCCCGCGGCGCTCGCGCGCGCGCTCGCGGCGGCGTTCGCGGAGCCCCTCGCGGCGCGGGCGTCGGAGCGGGCGCCGCTCGCCGTCAGCGCGCGCGCGCCGATGCCGGCGGGCCAGCGCGCCGGGTTCGCGGTCCTCGCGCTGCTGATCGCGGCGAGCTTCGCGCTCGCCCCGGCGCAGGCGGGGGCGTCGCTGTTTCTGCTGCTGGTCGGGCTCAACGCGCTCAACGCCGCAGCCCGGATCGCCGTGCTCGGCTTTGCGCTGCGCGCGCCCTCGGATCCCGAGCTGCGGCGCAGCCCGGGCGTCGCGACGCTGTCCGCCGCCCGCGCCCGCCCGCGGATCACGCTGCTGATCCCGCTTCTGCGCGAGCCCGAGGCGATGCCGACGCTGCTCGAGGCGCTCGAGCGAATCGACTGGCCGCGCGACCTGCTCGACGTCAAGCTGATCCTCGAGCATGACGACGGCGCGACCCGCGCCGCGCTGGAGCGGCTGGGCGTTCCCCCTTTCGCCTCGGTGCTGGTGGCGCCGCCGGGCGGGCCGCGCACCAAACCGCGCGCGCTGAACTTCGCGCTCGACTTCGCCGAGGGGGAGATCGTTGGGATCTACGACGCCGAGGACCAGCCCGAGCCCGACCAGCTGACGCGCGTCGCCGACATCCTGCGCGAGGCCGGCCCGGAGGTCGCCTGCGTGCAGTGCCGCCTCGCCTACTACAACCCGCGCGAGAACTGGCTGACCCGCTGCTTCACCATCGAATACGCGATCTGGTTCGACGTGTTGCTGCGGGGGTTCCGCCATCTC
>NZ_DAIQNN010000038.1:0-27413 GCF_036788415.1 Rubrimonas sp.
TCCTCACCTAAGCGCCCGGTTTAAGGCTTCTTGTCGAGCCATCCGGTGCATTCGTTCGTTCGACGGCCCGATGACCGCCAGGGCGCTTCGATCTGATGCCGGATCGGAGCGGTTCCCGTTTTCGATGCTACGCGGCTTTCCCGTCGCCGCAACCTTTTCTTACAATCCTCTCATGGAAATCCTGTCTCGCGCAGAGAGGGCGCCTGCTCGCCCGGAGCGGCCGCGGGCTACTCCCACTCCATCTCGCGGATCGCCGCCGTGGCGTTGCGCTCTGCGAAGGCCTCGGCGAGCGTCCAGCCGGGCGGGGCCTGCGCCGCGATCGCGCGGACGGCCGAGAGCATCGGCTCGCCGCGCGCCACGGAGGCGCGCGCCGCGGCGCGCAGATCCTCCAGATAGGCGCGCAAGGGGGCCGCCGACTCGGGCCACGGCGCTGCGACCGGGCCGTGACCCGGGACGATCCGGGCGGCGGGGCGCGCGGCCATCGCGTCGAGCGTCGCGATCCAGCCGTTGAGCGCGCCGTCGAGGCTGGGGAAATGCCCCTTGAACACCAGATCGCCGACGAACCACGTATCCGTCGCCAGATCGCGCACGCTCATGTCGTTGTCGGTGTGCGCAGCCGGATGCGCCTCAAGCCGCAGGATGCGCCCGCCGAGGTCGATGTCGCGCGTCGCCGCCACGGTCTCGTCGGGCAAGACGACGGTCGCCGCGCCGAATTGCCCGCCGAGCGCGCGGTCGGCGGCGGCGCGGTAGCTCTCGGCGCGCGCGGCCAGCGCCCGGGGCAAGTTGGCGTGGCCGATCACCGTCGCCCCCTCCTCGACGAAAGCGGCGGCGCCGAGCACATGGTCGGGGTGCATGTGGGTCAGCGCCACCCAGCGGATCGGCAGGTCGGTGCGCGCGCGGATCGCCGCCCGCAACGCCGCGCCATCGGCGAGGGCCCCGCCCGCGTCGATCACCGCGACAGCCCGCTCGCCGATCACGAATCCGGCGTTGGCGACGGCGCCGCCATTCTCCGGGCCGATCTCCGCATGCGCGCCGCGGCGGACGAACACGCCCGGCGCGATCTCGGTGACGGGCATGGCGGGAGATGCGCCGACCTCGACGCAGGGCCAGGCCTGCGCGTCCCAGCCCGGCGGCGGGATCAGCTTCTCGGCGCGGGCGCGGCATTCTTCGTAAGTCGCGCCGCCCTCGCGCCGCTCGGTCGCGCACTGGCCGGAGTCTAGGGCGAGGCAGGTGGTCAGCAGGATCTCCCACATCGCCGCGCCGTCCGGGTCAGAGGCGGTCGGCGTGCCAATTCATATGGTCGCGCATGAACGAGGCGACGAACCAGTAGCTGTGGTTGCAGCCCGCCTGCATCCGGAACGTCGCCGGCTGGCGACGGGTCGCGATGGCGGCGGCCAGCGCCTCGGGCTTGAGCAGGTCGAGGAACTGGTCCTCGGTCCCCTGATCGATCAGCAGGTCGCGCGGCCAGCCCCGGTCGCGCATCAGCATCGTCGCGTCATGGGCGCGCCATGCGTCCTCGTCGGGGCCGAGATAGGCGCCGAGCTGCTTGCGGCCCCAGTCCGACCCCGACGGCAGGCAGATCGGCGCGAAGGCGGAGAGCGAACGGTAGAGGTCGGGGTGGCGCATCGCCAGCGTCAGCGCGCCATGCCCCCCCATCGAATGCCCGGTGATCCCCTGCCGCCCGGACTCGACGGCGAACTCGCGCGTCACCAGCGCCTGAAGCTCGCAGGTCACATAGGAATACATGCGGAATTGCGGGGCCCAGGGCGCTTGGGTCGCATCGACGTAGAAGCCCGCCCCCTGCCCCAGATCGTAGGCCGCGTCGTCGGCCACGCCCTCGCCGCGCGGCGAGGTGTCGGGAAACACCAGCGCGAGGCCGCGCTCGGCCGCCCAGCCCTGCGCGCCCGCCTTGATCATGGCGTTCTCATGCGTGCAGGTCAGGCCGGAGAGATACCACAGCACGGGGACCGGGCCCTGCGCCGCCTGCGGCGGCATGTAGACCGCGAAGGTCATCGGGACGCCGACAGTCTCGGAGTCGTGGCGATAGACGCCCTGCACGCCGCCGAAGCAGCGATCCTCGGACAGGATCTCCATGGTCTCTCTCCAGCTTTCAGAGTCTGCGCCGCCTGACCCGCGCTGGGCGGGGCCGGGTCCGATGGGTCGCGTCGGGCCGGCGTCAGTAGGCGACGACGGCGCGGATCGACTTGCCCTCGTGCATCAGGTCGAAGCCCTCGTTGATGCGCTCGAGCGGCAGGACATGGGTGATCATCGGGTCGATCTCGATCTTGCCGTCCATGTACCAGTCGACGATCTTCGGGACGTCGGTGCGGCCGCGCGCGCCGCCGAACGCGGTGCCCTTCCAGGTCCGCCCCGTCACGAGCTGGAACGGCCGCGTGCTGATCTCGGCCCCCGCCGGCGCCACGCCGATGATCACGGAGGTGCCCCAGCCCTTGTGCGCGCATTCCAGCGCCGAGCGCATCACCTTCACATTGCCCGTGGCGTCGAAGGTGTAGTCCGCCCCGCCCTTGGTGAGATTGACCAGGTAGGGCACTAGGTCGCCCTCCACTTCCGCCGGGTTGACGAAATCGGTCATGCCGAAGCGCTCGGCCATCTCCTTCTTGGACGGGTTGAGGTCGACGCCCACGATCTGGTCGGCGCCCGCCAGCCGAAGGCCCTGGATCACGTTCAGCCCGATGCCGCCGAGGCCGAACACCACGCAGCGCGAGCCGATCTCGACCTTGGCGGTGTAGATGACCGCCCCGATGCCGGTGGTTACGCCGCAGCCGATGTAGCAGACCTTGTCGAAGGGCGCGTCCTCGCGGATTTTCGCCAGCGCGATTTCGGGCAGCACCGTGTAGTTCGAGAAGGTCGAGCAACCCATGTAGTGCAGGATCGGGTCGCCATCGAGCGTCTTGAAGCGCGATGTGCCGTCGGGCATCAGTCCCTTGCCCTGCGTCGTGCGGATCGACTGGCAGAGATTGGTCTTGGGGTGCAGACAGTAGTCGCACTCGCGGCATTCCGGCGTGTAGAGCGGGATTACGTGGTCGCCCTTCTTGAGCGACGTCACGCCGGGCCCGACATCGACGACCACGCCGGCGCCCTCATGGCCGAGGATCGCCGGAAACAGGCCTTCGGGGTCGGCGCCCGAGAGGGTGAATTCGTCGGTGTGGCAGATGCCCGTCGCCTTGATCTCGACCAGAACTTCGCCCTGGCGCGGCCCGTCGAGCTCCACCTCGGTCACGTCCAAGGGCTCCCCGGCCTTCCAGGCGACCGCTGCGCGCGTTCTCATGACGTCTCCCCCTTTGCTTCGGCGCCCCTTGCCGGGCGCGATTGGGGCGGAGCCTATCAGGTTTGAGCAGGGCGCCAAGAAGGCGATGGCGCAGTGGGACGCAACCGGCGCGCCGGGCGCGTCAGGCGAACTCGTCCGCCGCGGTCCGGGCGCAGCGCCATCCCTTGACCTTCCATTTCGGATGCTCGACCTGCCAGCGGGCGATGCGCGGCGGCGAGGAATAGACGCATTGGGCGGCGTCGAGCCCCATCACGTCGAGGCGCAGACGGTGCTCGGCGCAGGTCGCGGGCGCGCCGACGAGGCAGGCGACGACGATCAACTCCATGGTTCCCCCTCTGTCGGCCCCTTGCCGCTCATGCGAATTCAAACATAGGGTGGCGAAACGAACAAACAAAACGAGGGAGGATAGCCGATGCGCCATGCAGGGTCAGCGCCGTTTCGGTCTTTCGCGGTCCTGTGCGCATGCTTGTTCGGAGGGGTTTCGCTTCCGGGCGAGAGCGCCGCGCAGGCCGCGCCCCCGGTCGTCTCCGTCGCGGTTCCCGAGCCGTCGCCCGCCGATCTTCTGTTCGCCACGCCGCATCTGGCCAATCTCGCGGTCGGCGACAGCGTGCGCTACGCCCATATCCGCCGAAGCCCCGAAGGGCTGGGGGTCGGGCCGGACCTGTCCGAGCCGGCGACGCTGGAGAAGCGCGCCGAGCGCGCCTCTACCGTCACGATCGGCGCCGCCTCACATGCGCGCACGTTGGAGTTCGAGCAGCTCTCGGGCAATCCCATGCTGATGGTGTTTCTCGAGAGCGCGCTGCGCAGCGTCGGCGACGCGACCGGCGGGGGCGGCTACTATCTGCGCAACCGGATACGGGAATCGCTGCGCGACCGCATCGCCGCGGAGAACGGCGCGCTGGTCGCCCGCCCCTTCGCCGGTCTGCCCGAGGCCGAGCGGCTCGGCGGCTTCGCCGGGCTGACGCTGACCTTCGTGTTGAGCGACGACGCCCCCGGCATGGTCGAGACGCTGCGCGCCGAAGCGACGGGGGCCGGCTACCTGGAGGAGTTCACGCGCGATGCCCGTTAAACTGGCCCTCGCCGCCGCGCTCGCGGCCCTCGCCGCCGCGCAAACGGCTGCGCAGGATTTGAACGACTACCCGACGGTTGCGCGTGCGGATTACGTCTTCGGCTGCATGGCGGCGAACGGGAACACGCGGCAGGCGCTCGAACACTGCGCCTGCTCGATCGACCACATCGCCTCGGTGCTGCCTTATGACCGCTACGTCTCAGCCGAGACGGTGCTGCGCATGCGCCAGCTCGGGGGCGAGCGGACGGGGGTGTTCCGCAACGCCGCCGAGGCGAAGGAGTCGGTCTCGAATCTTCGGCGCGCGCAGGCCGAGGCCGACATCATCTGCTTCTGAGCGCGCGACCCGGTCAGGTCCCGGAAAGGGGGAAAACCGCCTCGAACACCCCTTTCGACGTGTCCTCGACGCGCACCGCGAAGGCCCCGGCGCCGTTGGGAACATAGCGGAAGCGCAGCGAGGGGTCTTCCGACAGCGAGATGCCGCCCTCGACGCGCAGCACGAGTTCGCCGCCCTGCCGCACCTCGATCTCGTCGACGAACCAGGGCGGAATGGTCAGCAGGCTGACCTGATCCATCTGGAAGCCCGAATGATTGGGGTGGCGGATCATCAGCTGCGCCTCGGAGAGCGCCCCGGCGGCGGTCCCCGCCCCGGCGTAGAAGGCGCGCAGCTTCATCCGCCCGACCGCCGCCACCGCCTCGTCGGCGTTCTTCATCGCCGGCGCCGAACACCCGCCCGACGCCTTCACGAACACCGCCGACTGGTGCAGCGACCCGTCGTCGAGCTCGGCGACGACGCGCACATTGGAATAGGCGTCGATGCGCAGCCGGGTCGCGAGCTCGACCTTCCGGCCGATGCCCGGCCCCACCTCGAACTCGGCCGCCACCGGCGCGGGGTTCTCGTCCACGAGCAGCGTGAAGCGCGACACCACCCGCCCGAGCGGCGGGACGATGTCGATCTCGACCGGAACCGTCGCGGCGTCATGGGCGCGATAGGGCGCGTCGATGACGATCATCTCGCCGCCCGGCGCGATGGCGCGACCTGGAAACAACGCCTCCGCCAGTTCGCCCCAACTCTGGCCCGACTGTTCGGGGCCCGCGCGCGACCCCATGACCGCGGACTGCGCGCGACCCGCCTCCGGCGCTCCGAGCGCGGCGAGGCCGATGGTGAAACCGAGCGCAGCCAGAGCCGCATGAGACATCGCCGATCCTCCCCCCACAGCCTGTGTCGGCTGGCGCGTCATGCGCGCTCTGGTTTCATGATACCGCAAAATACCGAAAAATGCGGCGCGAAGCGACGACCGCCTCCCATCGCGCCGCTCTCATGAAATGAGGGTTTCAGAGAGGTCCGCGCCGTTTCGCTTGACTGGCGCGCGAACTCGGCGAAGCCTGTCGCGGCGCGCCGCACATCCGCGCCGCGAACAGGCCGGAAACATGGGAGGGCGCTATGGCGTGGACTGCTCCGATCATTGAAGAAGTCTCCTGCGGCATGGAAATCAACATGTATTTCCCAGCCGAAGAAGAGAGCGGCGATCTGTTCTGACGCCGGGTTCGCCAACGCGACGCTGACGCTCAACCGCGCGGACTGCGGATCCGCGCGCTTTCGTCGGGCCGTAGGCGGCCTCAGGGGCAGGTCACGCCGATCCGCGCGATCCGCCCTTCGATGCCGCCGAAGGCGAGCTCGCAGCCGTTCGACAGCGTGACCGGCCCGGAATGCGCCCCAACCTTGCGCGGGCCCGAGCCGACCACCACGAGCCACGCCTCCTCCGTCTCCTCGCTGTAGCGCGAGAGAAACACCGGCACGCCGCCGACCGAGCCCGTCTGCCCGACCGTCAGCGCGAGGTCGCGCGCCTCCGAGCCGGGCTCGGCAGCGGCGGCGTCCTGCGGAGGCGGCGCCTCCGCCACAGGGGGCTCCGGCGCGGCGGCGACCGTCTCGGCCGCCATCGCCTCGATCCGGCCGGTCAGCGCCTCGACCTCCGCACGCAGCGCCGCGACCTCGGCCGCGCCCGCATCGCGAGCCTCGGCGAGCGCCGCCTCCATCGCGGCGAGCTGTTGCGTCGCGGCCGCGGCGGCGGTGTCGGCGGCGCCCTGCGCAGAGGCCGTCGCGGCGGCGATCTGCTCTCCGACGGCGGCCTCGACGGCTGCGATCCGCGCAGTCGCCTCGCGTTGGACCTTCCTCGCCGCCCCGTCGCCGCCCGAGAACACGGCGCCGGCGATAAGACCGACGAACAGCGCGGCCGCCACAGGCATGAGCGACGGCGACTTCGCGGCGGTTTCTGTGGACATGTTCCTCACCTCTCCATTTTCTGCAGCTTGTTGTCGCGGGGTTTCGCCCCTTTGCGGAATGGACAATATCACGGCGGATCGCCTGCGCATCCCTTCATGGCGCGAGCATGAAGCCGACGCCGCGAACCGTCTCGATCCGCGCCGGCGCGCCGACCTCGGCGAGCTTGCGGCGCAGATAGCCGATATAGACATCCACCGCGTTCTCCGAGACCTCGCCGGGCGCGCCCCACGCCTCGGAGATCAGCGCCGCGCGGCTCGTCGGCTCGCCGGCGCGCTCGCGCAGCAGCCGCATCAGCTTCCATTCGCGCGGGGTGAGGCGCACGCGGCGCGCGCCCCAGATCATGGACCGCGAGCCTTCATGCAGCGTCAGCTCCGCCGCAGGGGCGACGCCGCGCCGGCGCAGGGCGGCGAGGCGGGCGAGAAGCTCGTCGAACTCGAAGGGCTTGGCGAGATAGTCGTCGGCGCCGGCGTCGAAGCCCTCCAGCTTGTCTTCGAGCGCGTCGCGCGCGGTGAGCATCAGCACCGGGGCGGCCACGCCGAACCGGCGCAGCGCCCGGCAAAGGCCGACGCCGTCGCCGTCGGGGAGCATCCGGTCGAGCACGACGATGTCGGGGACCGCGTCGCGCGCCGCCGCGACGGCGCTGCGCAGGTCGCGGCTCCATGCGACCGCGTAGCCCTCGGCGGCGAGCCCGCGTTCGAGCATCCGGCCGATGCCGGTGTCGTCCTCGACGAGCAGCAGGCGGGGCGGGGCCGTCACGACGCGACCGCAAGCGCGGCGGGCGTCTGCGCCGCCGGTGGGGGCGGCAGGCGCAGCGTCACGATCGCGCCGCCTTCAGGCCGGTTCGCCGCCTGCGCCGCGCCGCCATGCTGCGCCGCGATCCAGCGCACCACGGCGAGCCCGAGCCCGACGCCCCCCGAACGCCGCCCCGCCGCCCCTTGGACGTAGGGCTCGAAGAGCGCGTCGGCCTCGCCCGCCCCGAAGCCGGGGCCGTCGTCGGCGACCGACAGGCTCGGACCGTCCGGCCCGTTCGCCACGGCGACCCGGACCGTCCCGCCCGGCGGCGAGAGCTTGACCGCGTTGTCGATCAGCGCGAGCGCGGCCTGCCGCAGCGCCTCCGCGTCGCCCTGCGCGGGCGCCGCCTCGGGCGCGTCGAAGTCGAGCGACACCTCGGCGGCGGCGGCGTAGGCGCGCGCGGCCTGCGCGGCGGCGCGCCCAGCCTCGGACAGGTCGCAAGGGCCCAGCGTCAGCGACAGCCCGCCGTCCTCCGAGCGCGCGAGCCTGAGCAGGTCGTCGAGCCGGCGCCGCAGATACCCCCCTGACGCCGCGATCCGCCCGAGCGCCTCGCGCGCGCCCTCCTCGCCGGCGCCGCCGCGCAGCGCGACCTGGGCCTCGCCGAGCAGGACGGTGACGGGCGTGCGCAGCTCGTGGCTCACCGTGGCGAAGAAGCGGCGGCGCTGGCCGTCGATGCGGCGCAACTCGGCGTTGGCGGCCTCCAGCGCGGCGGTGCGCGCGGCGACCTCGGCTTCGAGCCGGGCCTGTTCGCCGTCGATCGTCTCGGCCATGGCGTCGAAGCGCGCGCCGAGCAGCGCGAACTCGCCGGGCAGCCGCGCCGGCGCGCGGGCGTCGCGCGCGCCGGCGCCGAAGGCTTCGGCCGCTTCGGCGAGGCCCTCGATCGGGCGCAGCAGGCTGCGGTAGAAGGCGCGCCCGAACAGCGCCGCCGCGGCGAGCCCGGCCAGCGCCATCGCCAGCGCGGCGGCGCCCAGCCGCTCGCGCAATGCCTCGAGCCGCGCCAGCGCGGCGGCGGCGGCGGCGCGTTCGCGCTCGACCGCCTCCGCGATCACGGCGCGGAAGCTGCGGTCGCGCTCGCTCGCGATCAGCGACAGGAACTCCAGCGCCGAGCGCGCCGGATCGGCGCCGTCGGCGCGCGCGCGGTCGAGCATCGCCTCGGTCTCGATCCGCTCGAACAGATTGGCCAGCGCCGTCGCCTGAACGAGGCGCGCGCGTCCCGCCTCGCGCCCCGCCGCGTCGCGCGCCGCGAGATCGGCCTCCACGGCGCGCCGGAACACCAGCAGCGCGCCGCGCAGCGCCGCCGCCTCGCGCGATTCGGCAGGCCCGAGCGCGCCGTCGAGCCGCCGCTCAGTCTCGCGCAGAAGATAGCGGTTGAAGGCGGCCTCGACGGCGCGGGCGCGTTCCAGTTGGGCGAAGGCGGTCTCGGCGGCGGCGGCCTCGCGCATCGCCGCATTCGCGCCCCAGATCGCGAGCGCGGCGAACAGCGCCACCGCGCAGATCAGCGCTGCGAGCGCGACCCGCAGGCGCCCGACGATCGAAAGGCCGGCGGTCCGATCGGTCATGAGGCGGGCTGGCGCCGCGACGGCGCTCAACCCTCGCCGAGCGCGAAGCGCCGCTCGAACGCGGCGCCGTCGGTGTCGGTCATGCGCACGCGCAACGTGTTCGCCCCCAGCGGCGTGTCGAAGCCGAATTCGGGGTTCTCGCTCAGCGAGATCGAGCCGGTCACGGTGAACAGCGGCGCCTCGTCCGCCCCGACTTCCAGCGTTCGGACATGGCGCGCAGGCGTGTAGAGCAGCGTGATCTGGTCCATCTGCATCCCCGAATAGCTGGGATGGCTGACCGAAAGCCGCAGCCGGCCGGGCGCGTCGGCGATCAGGGTCATGTCGCCGAGCGTCGCCATCGCAGCGACGGCGTCGACGCCGGGCGGCGCCGCGCAGGCGCCGAGGCCCGAGCTTTTGACCAGCGTCTCGGCCATGAACAGCGCGCCATCCGCGCTCTCGACCACGGCGCGGACCGGCGAGGGACCGTTGAGGCGCATGGTGAAGGCGAAGGAAGCGGCGCGGCGCGGCTCGGCCAGATCGATCACCGCCGAGACGGGGGCCGGGTTGTCGTCGATCAGCAAAGAGATGCGCCGGATCGCGGCCCCCTGCGGAAGCTGCGCCGCGACGCTGATCGGCACGGCGCGGTCGTCGGCGGCGCGCGCCGGGGCGTCGAGCGTCACCGCGCCGGACGCGGCCTCGATCGCGCGGTCCGCGAAAAGTTCGTCGCGCAGCCAGGGCCAGGCCGGCTCTGCGGCGGCGAGATGCGGCGTCGCCGCGAGACAAAGCCCGACCAGAACTCCGCGCATGCGCGTCTCCCCCGATTTGTCGTGTTCTCGTCGGATGCTGGCACGAAAGACCGCGCGCGCCAACTCCGCCGTCGCGCGAGGGTCCCGGGTCGAAACCCGAATTCGGCGGGCTGGCGGGGCGGCGCAAATCGGCGCAAGCTCGCGCGGCCGCGGCGGCGGAACATGGCCGACCATGGCGAAAGACCGGGGCCGCGCAATCGGGCGGCGAGCGGCGACATCAGGGAGGAGGCGCTCGGTGAGCGATGCGAAAGGCGTCTGGAAATCCGGGCGCGGCAAGGGGCGCAGCGCGCCGAAGGGGCGGCAACTCGACGATGCGGCGCTCGGCGAGGTGCGGGCGCTGCTCGGCGACGCGCCGCGGCGGCGCGACCTGCTGATCGAGCATCTCCACCGCATCCAGGACGCGCACGGACATCTGTCGGCGGCGCATCTGCGGGCGCTCGCCGAGGAGATGCGGCTCGCCCAGGCGGAGATCTATGAAGTCGCGACCTTCTACCACCATTTCGACGTGGTGAGGGACGGCGAGGCGCCGCCGCCGCCGCTGACCATCCGCGTCTGCGACTCGCTCTCCTGCGCACTGGCCGGCGCGGACGCGCTCGCCGATGCGCTGCGGGCGGGGCTCGACCCGGCGGCGGTTCGGGTGCTGCGGGCGCCCTGCATGGGCCGCTGCGATGCGGCCCCGGTCGCGGCGGTCGGGCGAAACCACCTCGCCCCGGCTTCCCCCGAGACGGTGACGGAGGCGGTGCGCAAGGGTGCCGTTGAGCCGGCCCTGCCGGAGTACGAGGGGCTCGACGCCTATCGCGCGGGCGGCGGCTACGCGACGCTCACGGCGCTGCGCGCCGGCGAACGCACGCCCGACGAAGTGCAGGAGAGCGTGCTGCGCGCCGGGCTGCGCGGCTTCGGCGGCGCGGGCTTCCCATCGGGCCGGAAGTGGAGCTTCGTGCGGGCGGAGCCGGCGCCGCGCCGTCTCGCCGTCAATGGCGACGAAGGCGAGCCGGGCACGTTCAAGGACCGCTGGTTGCTGGAAAGCCGTCCTCATCTGGTTCTGGAGGGCGCGCTGATCGCCGCCTGGGCCGTCGAGGCGGAGCGCTGCTACGTCTATATGCGCGACGAATACCCTGCGGTGCTGGAGATCCTCCGGCGCGAGATCGCCGCGCTGGAAGCGGCGGGCGTCGCGCCGCCCGGCCATGTCGAACTGCGGCGCGGCGCGGGCGCCTATATCTGCGGCGAGGAATCCGCGATGATCGAGTCGATCGAGGGCAAGCGCGGGCTGCCGCGCCACCGCCCGCCCTATGTGGCGC
This sequence comes from Rubrimonas sp., assembly GCF_036788415.1. NCBI lineage: Bacteria > Pseudomonadati > Pseudomonadota > Alphaproteobacteria > Rhodobacterales > Paracoccaceae > Rubrimonas > Rubrimonas sp. The sequence continues at coordinate 11,074 of NZ_DAIQNN010000038.1, forward strand.
AGCAGGGCGTCTTCGGGCGGCCGACCCTCGTGCACAATGTCGAAACGCTCTGGTGGGTGGCGCGTATCTGCCGCGAGGGGCCGGAGGTGCTGAACGCCCATGAGCGCAACGGGCGGCGGGGCTTGCGGGCCTATTCGGTCTCGGGACGAGTGAAGGCGCCGGGGGTTCACGTGCTGCCGGCGGGCTCGACGATCCGCGACGTGATCGCCGCCGCCGGGGGCATGGCGGAGGGGCATGTCTTCAATGCCTATCAGCCAGGCGGCCCCTCCTCGGGCATCCTCCCGGCGAGCCTCGCCGACGTGCCGCTCGATTTCGACATGCTTCAGCCGCATGGGAGCTTCATCGGCTCGGCGGCGGTGGTGGTGCTGTCGGACAGGGACAGCGTGCGGGGGGCCGCGCTGAACATGCTGCGGTTCTTCGCGCATGAAAGCTGCGGACAGTGCACGCCCTGCCGGGTGGGTTGCGCCAAGGCCGTGCAGTTGATGGAGGCGGAGCGCTGGGACGCGGAGCTGCTTTCGGAGCTCGCGGCGACGATGGAGGACGCCTCGATCTGCGGGCTCGGACAGGCGGCGCCGAACCCGATCCGTCTGGCGATGCGGCACTTCCCGGAGGAAGTGCTCTAGGCCGGGCTATTCCGCGGCGGTCGGCTGCGCCGCGGGCTCGGCGCGGACGGCGGCGAACTTGAACTCAGGTATCTTGCCGTCCGGGTCGAGTTCGGGGTTGGTCAGCACGTTCGCCGCGGCCTCGACGAAGGCGAAGGGCAGGAAGACGGCGTCTTCCGCGACGGCGCGGTCGGCGCGGGCGGCGAGGGTTATGGCGCCCCGGCGCGTGGTCAGCCGGATCAGCTCGCCGGGCGCGACGCCGAGCCGGCGCAGGGTGCGCGGGTTGAGCGAACAGGTCGCCTCGGGCTCGAGCGCGTCGAGCACGCTCGCCCGACGGGTCATCGAGCCGGTGTGCCAGTGTTCGAGTTGGCGGCCGGTGATCAGGATGAAGGGATACTCCGCGTCGGGCGTCTCGGCGGGGGGCGTGACGGCGGCGGGCGTGAAGCGGGCGCGGCCGCCTGCGCGCGGGAAGCCGTCGCCGAAGACGACCGGCTGGCCGGGATCGTCGTCGGCGAGCGAGGGATAGGTGACGGCCCCTTCCCGCTCCAGCCTCTCCCAGGTGATGTGGTCGAGCGACGGCATCGCCTGCTTCATCTCGGCGAAGACCTCGGAGGGATGGGCGTAGCGCCAATGAAGGCCGAGGCGGCGGGCGAGATCGACGGTGATCGCCCAGTCGGGGCGCGCCGCGCCGGGCGGCTCGACGGCTTTGCGGCCCATCTGGACCTGCCGGTTGGTGTTGGTGACCGTGCCGGTCTTCTCCGGCCATGCGGCGGCGGGCAGGATCACGTCGGCGAAGCAGGCGGTCTCGGTCAGGAACACGTCCTGCACCACGAGGTGTTCGAGCGTCGCGATGGCCTCGCGGGCATGCTCGACATCGGGGTCGGACATGGCGGGGTTCTCGCCGAGGATGTACATGCCGCGGATCTCGCCCCGCGCCATGGCGTCGACGATCTCGACCACGGTCAGGCCGGGCTCCGGCGCGATCTCGACGCCGCCCCACAGCGTGCGGAACAGCTCGCGCACCGCCTCCGCGCCGACGGGCTGGTAGTCGGGCATCACCATCGGGATCAGGCCGGCGTCCGAGGCGCCCTGCACGTTGTTCTGGCCGCGCAGGGGGTGCAAGCCGGTCCCGGGCCGCCCGACATGGCCGCAAAGAAGCGCCAGCGAGATCAGGCAGCGGGAATTGTCGGAGCCGTGGATGTGCTGCGAAACCCCCATCCCCCAGAAGATCATGCCGGCGCGCGCGCCCGCGAAGGTGCGGGCCACGTCGCGCAGCACGGCCGCGGAGACGCCGCAGATCTCGGCCATCTTCTCGGGCGGGAAGCCCGCGATGTGTTCGCGGAACGCGGCGAAGCCCTCGGTGAAGCCGTCGATGTACTGGCGGTCGTAGAGGTCCTCCTCGACGATCGCATGCATGATGGCGTTGAGCAGGGCGACGTCGGTCCCCGGGCGGAACTGGAGCATGTGGCTCGCATGGCGCCCAAGGCCGACGCCGCGCGGGTCCATCACGATCAGCTTGCCGCCGCGCTTGGCGAATTGCTTGAAAAAGGTGGCGGCGACCGGGTGGTTCTCGATCGGGTTGGCGCCGATCACGATGGCGGCGTCGGCGTTCTCGATCTCGTTGAACGTGGCGGTGACGGCGGCGGAGCCGATGTTCTCGACCAGCGCCGCGACGGAACTCGCATGGCAGAGCCGGGTGCAGTGGTCGACATTGTTGTGGCCGAAGGCCTGCCGGATCAGCTTCTGGAAGAGATAGGCTTCCTCGTTCGAGCATTTCGCCGAGCCGAAGCCCGCGACCGCGCCGCCGCCATGGCTGGCGCGCAGGCTCAGGAAACCCTGAGCGGCGCGGTCGAGCGCCTCGTCCCATGTCGCTTCGCGGAAATGGGTCCAAGGGTTGGCCGGGTCGACGTTCAGCCCCTTGGCGGGGGCGTCCTCACGGCGGATCAGCGGCGTCGTCAGGCGGTGGGGATGGGCGACATAGTCGAAGCCGAAACGGCCCTTGACGCAGAGGCGGTTCTGGTTGGCGGGGCCCGGCGCGCCGTCGACCCAGGCGATCCGCCCGTCGCGGAGGTTGTAGTCGAGCTGGCAGCCGACGCCGCAATAGGGGCAGACCGAACGCACGACGCCGTCGCGCGCGCCGGCGTCGCCGCGCTGGGCGTCGTCGTCCATGATCGAGGCGGGCATGAGCGCGCCGGTGGGGCAGGCCTGAACGCATTCGCCGCAGGCGACGCAGGTCGAGTCGCCCATCGGGTCGTCGAAGTCGAACACGATCTTCTCGTCCAGCGAGCGCCCGGCCATGCCGATCACGTCGTTGACCTGCACTTCGCGGCATGCGCGGACGCAGAGGTTGCAGTGGATGCAGGCGTCGAGGTTGACCCGCATCGCGACGTGGCTCGCGTCGAGCAGCGGAACGGAGGCGGGCGCGCGGGCGGGAAAGCGGCTCGACGCCACGCCCTGCGCCTGCGCCATCGCCCAGAAATGGCTCGAGCGGTCGCGGGCCGCCTCGCGCGGCGGCTGATCGGCCAGCAGAAGCTCGATCACCATGGCGCGGGCCTTTTTCGCGCGCTCCGAGGCCGACCGGACGACCATGCCCTCCGTGGGCGTGCGGATGCAGGAGGCCGCCAGCGCGCGTTCGCCGTCGATCTCGACCATGCAGGCGCGGCAGTTGCCGTCGGGGCGGTAGCCGGGCGCCGGGCGGTGGCAGAGATGCGGAATGTCGACGCCCGCGCGCTTCGCCGCCCGCCAGATCGTCTCACCGGGATCGGCGGAGACGTCGCGGCCGTCGAGAACGAAGCGGACCTGCGGGGCGGTTTCGGTCATCGGGCGAACTCCTTCGGACCCAGCGCCTGCGCGCGCGAAGAGTGTAGGGCCGAGGGACGGAACAGTTAAAGAGGCGATCGCCCGGCCCTGCGCGCCTCGTCCGGCGTCGCCGCGAAGGCGCATCGCGTCGCGGCCCGACCCCGGGCGCCGCAGAAGGGGCGGGCGACGCCGCGCGGCGTCATCGCGACGCCGCCCACATCCTGAAGCGCCCCTGCCCGGTGATCTCTCTGGCGAGGCCCCGCTCGGCGAGCAGGGCGAGGTTGCGCTGCGCGGCCGAAACCGAGACCCCGGCCGCGTCGGCGGCGTCCTGCGCCGAGACGGCGACGCGGGCGGCCAGCAGCGCGACCAGCCGGCGCGGCGTGCGTCCGGAGAGACCGGCGATCCCGGCTTCGGCGCGCGCCCGCCACAATTGCATCCTTTCGAGAACGACCAGCGCCTCGGCGCATCCGGCGGCGATGTCGGCGTAGAAGCCGCGCAAGCGCTCGACCGGCCGCTCGCCGCCCTGGGTCCGCCGCCGCGCGAGGGGCGCGAAGGGCGCCCCTCCCCTGCCCGCCCGACCGGCGATCTTCATCGCCGCCACCGCCGGCTCGACGACCGCCGTCGCCTCGGACAGCCGCGACAGCCGCCAGAAGCGCTCGGCGACGCAGGCCTGCGTGAACCGATGCGCCTCCCGCAGGCCGCGGACCTCCGCCGCCCAGCCCTCCGCCGCCGCGAGCCACGCCTCGCCCCGGACGCGCGCGAACGCCTCCCAGGGATCTCCGAGATCGTCGCGGTCCCCGCCAATATCGCCGCCGCCGTGCGGCGTGCGTCCCTCGAACCGCGCCAGCGCCGCCGGCGAGGCGAGCGTCCAGCGCCCGCGCGCGAGCCGTCGGGCGGCCCAGGCGGCGCGCGCCATGCCCGCATCTTCCTCCGCCGCCCGCCCGATTCGCGCGGCGGCCCAGAGCGTCAGCCGCTCGACCTCGACGGGGGCCCCCTCAGCCCAGACCAGCGCGGCGGCCTGTTCGAGCGCGAGACGCTCCACGCCGGCGCGGGCGTCGGCCGGCTCCCAGGCGCGCAGCCGCTCGTCGAGACGCGCGAAGGCCTCGGCCGCCGCCGCGAGCGGCCGGGCGAGCGCGGCCTCCGCTTCGCGCCAGACATCGGGCGACGGTTGCGCCGAGCGGGGGATCGGATCGACGGGCGAGACGTCGGGGTCGATCAGCCGAAACGGATCGAGCGCGTCCTCCTCGTCCTCCGAGGCCCAGATCGAGGCCGGCGCTCCGGCGTCGTCCTCATCGTCCTCTGCGGCGCGGCGACCGGTCATGGCGCGCTCCCGCCGGGAACCCCGCCCGCGCGGCGGGGGCCGCCGCGGCGCGACGGAGGCGAGGCGCGAGCCGTCAGCCATCCGATCCGGCGCGCGACGTCGCGCCTCCCCGGCTTCGCGGCGCGGTCGCCGGTGGAGATCCGGCGCCTCGCCGCATGTGGCTCGATCTCTCTCATGCCTCACGATAACATCGCCCGTCCCGCCGCCGACAGAGCATCCGCGCGCGCGCCGCCCATGCGCGGTTCGGGCGGCGCAAGCGCCCGGGAGAGGCGCCGTCGAAGCCGACCCGGGCGGATCGATCACCAGTGTCTCCCTCTCGAGAACAACGATCCCCACCTCGGACCTGCTTCTGTCAGGTCGATCTCAGCGCGGTGGCGCCGATCAGCAGACGGGCGACCCCGAATGCGGCCTCGCTGTGCCGCGCGGTCTGAACGGGCGCTCCGAGGACCCTTTCGCGGATCAGCGTCGAGGTCCCGTTGGCGGCGCCGCCCCCTGCGGTGAAGAGCGCGACAGGCGATCCGCCGCCGCGCTCGGCGATGGCCGAGCAGCAGCGCGCCTCGATCCGGGCCATGCTCACCAGAACGCCATGCAGGAAGGCGACGTCGTCCGCCGGTCGCGGCGTCAAACGCGGCGCGAGGTCGGGATCGTCGATCGGGAAGCGCTCGCCCGACCGCGGAAGCGGGTAGTCGTCGAGCGGCGATGCACGCTCGGCCCGATGCGCGCCGACAGCGCCTTGAGCGCGTCCAGCGTGGAGAGTTGCGGCGACGCGCCGCCGCCGGTGTCAGAGGCACCGCCATTCAGCCGGAAATCGCCGACCCGGTGCGCGTAGAGGCCGATCTCGGGATCGTCGATCCGATTTCGGCCGAGGATCTCGGCCGCCAGGGTCGTGCCGAGCGACGTCGTCGCCGCGCCCTCGCGCATCGGCGCGCAGGCGAGAAGCGCCGCGACGCTGTCCGTCGCGCCGGAATGGACCATCGCGTCCGGCGACAGGCCGATGGCGCGGGCGAGGCCGCGGTCGACGGGATGAAGCGGGGCGCCGATCGGCCTGACCTGCGGCGGCAGATCCCCACGCAGGCCCGTCTCGTCGAACCAGCCCGGCCAGTCCGCGCCGGCGGGATTGAAGCCGGTCTTCAGCGCGCTTCCATGGTCCGAGCCCCCCCCCGCGCCCCGTGAGCTTCGCCGCGATCAAATCCGCCTGATGCATCAGGAACCGCGCGCGCGCCTGCCCCCCCTCTCCCCCCTGCGCAGGCGCTCCAGCGCCGCGACCGCGCCTGGGATGGGCGGGCCGCCGTCGTGCGGCACGCCCCACTGGTCCAGGAAGATCGCGTCGAAGCGCTCCGCGACGCAGTCCAACCTGTCGAGGCAGGCGACCACGCCCTCACGCCGGGTCGGTCGTCGGCGGCGTCAGCGCGGCCAGATAGACTTCGACGTCCTCGGGCTTCATCGCCGCGGCCGCCCTGCCGACCGCGGCGGCGGGCATGTCGCCGAAATAGAACTGGACGCCGGGGATGACATGCCGGCGCTTGCGCAGCTTCATCCCCTCGTAGGGGAAGACGTCGGAGCGCGCGTTGGCGATCCTGTCGTGGCAGGGCGGGATGACGTCGGCGCGCTTGTCGAGCTCCTCGACCGATCTCCAGCCGGCGACCGAGTCGACGAAGCGCGCCGGCGCCCGGTAGCGCCAACCCTCGGCGGGGTTCGGCTCCATGTCGCGTTCCTGGAAGATGGCGTCGTCCGCCACGACGATGTCGCCCATCGTCGTGGCGACGGTCGCGGCGATGTGCCCGACGGAATGTCCGGGCGTGTGGTGCATCGTGATTCCGGGCAGCACTTCGCACTAATCGTCCACGGCCTCGAAGAGGCAAACAGCATAGTCCGGCTCCATGCCAAGATACCCGCTCCCACAAGTTCGGAGATACAACGGGAGGGGATTGAACGCCATTTCGATCTCGGCCCTCGGGGCGATGCATCTCACATTGCGGAACTGCTTCATGTTCCGGACATGATCCAGCGCAGAGGCCCGCGCCGCACGGGCCGCGGCGAAAGTCGAGCGGGAGGCCGGCTGATCATGGCGATCCCGGCCTACGACCGCCAGAGCCCGGCCTTCTACGCGCTTCTGGCGGTTCTGCTCTTCATGTCCGTCGGTCCGATCGCGCAGATGTTCGTCAACTCGTTCAAACTCGATGTCGACATCATTTCGGGCGCAACCGGTCTGCTGTTCCCGCAGGGCGGGCCGCCGATGGAAGCCGAGATCATCGAGGAGAAGGCCCAGATCGCCTTCGTCCGCGTTGCGCTTCTCGCCGCGCATGGCAAGACGGTTGCGGACCTGCCGCGTTACGGGACGGCGGCCGCGGCGCGCGCCGGCGCCTGCGGCGAGCGCCGTCGCAAATCGTTGACGAGACGGTCGCCACGCTGACGCGAAGCCCAGCCAATTCTCGCCCGTTAACCAACACGGGAGACGAATCGGATGTCCGCTTCTCTGCGCGTCGCGACCTTCAACGCCTCGCTCAACCGCAGCGCCGAGGGCGCGCTGATCGCGGACCTCGCGGACGGGACGAACCCGCAGGCGCGCGCCGTCGCCGAGATCGTCCAGCGCACGGACGCGGACGTGATCCTGATCAACGAGTTCGACTATGACGAGGGCGGCGAGGCCGCGCGGCTGTTCCGCGAGAACTTCCTCGCCGTCAGCCAGAACGGCGTCGATCCGGTCGACTACCCCCATGTGTACGTCGCGCCCTCGAACACCGGCGTGCAATCGGGGCTCGACCTCAACGGCGACGGCGCGGTCGGCGGACCGGACGACGCCTTCGGCTTCGGCTTCTTCCCCGGCCAGTTCGGCTTCGCGATCTTCTCGAAGCACCCGATCGCGACTGACGACATCCGCACCTTCCAGACTTTCCTCTGGAAGGACATGCCCGGCAATCTCCTGACCGAGGACCCCACCGAGAACGACCTCGAGGACTTCTACTCCCCCGAGGCGGTCGCCGCGCTGCGCCTCTCCTCGAAGAACCATGTCGACGTGCCGGTGATCGTGGACGGCGAGACAGTCCACGTCCTCGCCGCGCACCCCACGCCCCCGGTCTTCGACGGCCCGGAGGACCGCAACGGCAAGCGCAACCACGACGAGATCCGCTTCTGGACGGACTACGTCGCCGGCGCCGACTACATCTACGACGATTCGGGTGCGACGGGCGGGCTCGCGCCCGGCGCGCGCTTCGTCATCGTCGGCGACTACAACGCCGACCCGTTCGACGGCGACAGCTTCGAGGGCGCGATCAACCAGCTGATCGACGACCCCGCGATCATCGCCTCCGCGACCGACCCCGCGATCACCCCGTCGAGCGAGGGCGGCCCCGACGCCGCGATCCGGCAGGGCGGCTCCAACGCGACGCATCAGGGCGACCCCGCCTTCGACACCGCCGATTTCGGCTTCAACCCCGCCGACCCGGCGTCCGACCTGCCGCCCGCCAATCTGCGCGTCGACTACGTGCTGCCCTCGGCCGCCGGCTTCGCCTATCGCGACGGCGGCGTGTTCTGGCAGGCCGAAGGCGAACCGCCCTTCCCGCTCGCCGAGTTCCCGACCTCCGACCACCGCCTCGTCTGGGCCGACCTGACCCTGACCGATGCGAACCGCCGCACCGTCGCGCCCCTCGAAGTCTCCTCCGCCGCCGCCTTCCGCCCGCTCGACATCCTGCTCGTCAACGATGACGGCTTCGACGCCGAAGGCATCGCCGCGATGCGCGACGCGCTGCTCGCCGAGGGCCATGCGGTCACGGTCGTCGCCCCGCTCGAACAGCAATCGGGCAAGGGCACGTCGATCGACGCCGACAAGCTGTTCCGGCCGCTGACGATCACCGAGTTCCGCCCCGGCGACTTCTCGGTCGACGGCGCGCCCGTCACCACCACCATCGCGGGGCTCGACTTCCTGCTGAAGGACAGCGCGCCGGACCTCGTGATCTCGGGGATCAACGAGGGCCAGAACATCGGCCATGTCGCGCTTTCCTCGGGCACGGTCGGCGCGGCCGTCACCGCGATTCTGCGCGGCGTCCCCGCCATCGCGATCAGCGCCGGGCTCGACTTCGCCGAGGCCGCGCAGGGCTTCCCCTCGCTCCCCGAGACCTACGCGAACGCCGCGGCGCTCGTCGCCGCGCTTGTCGCCGACCTCTCGGCGCGCAAGGGCCAGGGGCTCGACCTGATCCCCGGCGGCGCGGGCCTCAACGTCAACCTGCCCTCGGGCTGGGACGGCGAGACGGTGGCCTTCACCACGGTCGCGGGCAGCGACGGGCTGAGCTTCGTGTTCACGCAGGAGACGCAAGGCGAGGACGACGTCACCTACGCCTTCTCCTTCGGGGACCCCTCGGGCGCGCCCGACAGCGAGGGCGTGAACTTCGCCGCCGGCGCCGCGACCATCTCGGTCATGAACGGCGACTGGTCCGCTCCCGAGGACGTCCGCGCCGGGCTGGAAGCCAAGTTGACCGATCTGAGCTTCACGCAGGCGAGCATCCCGACCCGCGCGCTCGACATCCTGCTCACCAACGATGACGGCTTCGACAGCGAGGGGCTGGAGACGCTGGCGACCGCGCTGCGCGCCGCGGGCCACCGGGTGCGCATCGCCGCGCCGCTCGAACAGCAGTCGGGGCAGGGCACCAACATCGACGCCGCCGCGATTGGCTCGGTGATCGAAGTGACCGAGTTCGCGCCGGGCGATTTCGCCGTCGACAGCACGCCGGTGAACGTCACGAACATCGCGCTGACGGCGCTGCTCGACGACGCGCCCGACCTCGTCGTGTCCGGCATCAACGAGGGGCAGAACGTCGGCCTGACCACGATCTCGTCGGGCACGGTCTCGGCCGCGATCGCCGGGCTGCTGCAGGGCGTGCCCTCCATCGCCGTCTCGGCGGGGCTCGACTTCTCGGAGGCCGCGGAAGGCTTCCCCTCCACCGAAGAAGCCTACGACATCGGCGCGATCTTCACCGCCGACCTGATCGCCGACCTGATCGCGGCGGCGGGGGACGGCCCGCTCCTGCCCGAAGGCGTCGCGCTCTCGGTCAACGTGCCGACCGGGGAGATCGCGGGCGTCAGCTTCACCCGGCTCGACGACGTGACGCCGCTCGGCTTTACGGTCGCCGAGCTCGCGCCGGGCGTCCCCGGCTTCTCGATCACCTTCGACGAACCGTCGGACGACCCGCTCTCCGAGGGCTCGGAATTCCTGAAGGGCAAGATCACCGTCACGCCCCTCGACGGAAACTACACCGCGCCGGAGCCGCTGAAGTCCGAGGTCGAGGCGCTGCTCGAAGCCGGCGACCGGCTCGGCCTACTGCTCGGCGGCGCGCCGGTCGAGTCCGAGGCCTTCCTCGGCTTCGTCGAGATCCCCTCCTTCACCGAATTCGAGGGCGCGATCGTCGGCGGCCTCTCCGGCCTGACCTACGACCCGGTCCGCGGCGTCTATCTCGCCGTCTCCGACGATCGCGACGCCGGCGCCGACGGCGCGCCGCGCGTGTACGAACTCGCCATCGCCATCGAGGACGGCGCGCTCTCCGAGGGCGACGTGACGGTCCTCGACGTCACCGCGCTGACGCTCGAGGACGGAACCACCCTCGACGCGATCAGGCCCGACCCCGAGGGCATCGCCCTGGGCGCCTCAGGCCGGTTCTGGGTCTCCTCCGAGCGCGACTTGAACGGGAACCCTTCGATCTGGCTGTTCGACCGCGACGGCCAGCGCATCGGCGAACTCCCCGTCGACGCGAAGTTCCTGCCCGACGCCGCCCGAACGCAGGGCGTGCGGAGCAACCTCGGCTTCGAGAGCCTGACGATCACGCCCGACGGCCGCACGCTCTGGACCGCCACCGAGAGCGCCATCGCGCAGGACGGCGGGCTCGCGACCACCGAGACCAGCGCCGTCGCCCGGCTGATCCGCTACGACCTGACCACCGGCGAGGCGGTCGCCGAGCACGTCTACGAAGTCGAGCCCATCGCCAACGAGCGGACCCCCGAGGGCGCCTTCGCCGACAGCGGCCTCGTCGAGCTGATCGCGCTCGACGACCAGGGCACGCTGCTCGCGCTCGAACGCAGCTTCTCGACCGGCGCGGAGGGCCGCGGCTATAGCGGCAAGCTGTTCCTCGTGCGCACGCAGGGCGCGACGAACGTGATCGACGTCGACGCGATCCCGAGCGCAATCGCGGACGATGAGCGCGAGATCAATGTCGACGCCGTCGCGCATAAGGAACTGCTGCTCGACCTCGCCGATCTCGGCATCGTCGTCGACAACATCGAGGGCATGGCGCTCGGCCCGGTCCTGCCCGACGGTCGCCAGGCGCTCGTCATCATCTCCGACGACAATTTCTCGGGCTTCGGCCCGCAGGCGAGCCAGTTCATCGCGCTGGCGCTCGACCTCGGCGAAGTCCCCACCATCGCGCCGCTGCTCGAGACCCCCGACGAGCTGCGCTATCCCGGCCCCGCCCCGATCGTCATCGCCCATCGCGGCGCCTCGGGCGAGTTGCCCGAGCACACGCTGGGCGCCTACGCCCGCGCGATCGCCGACGGCGCCGACTTCATCGAGCCCGATCTCGTCAGCACCAAGGACGGCGTGCTGATCGCCCGCCACGAGCCCTGGCTCGCCACGGTGCAGACCGACGCGAACGGCGAGATCGTGCGCGACGCGACCGGCGCCCCCGTCGTGACCTTCGCCTCGACCGACGTGGCGACGAAGCCCGAATTCGCCGACCGCCTCGCCTCAAAGCAGATCGGCTTCTCCACCGTCACCGGCTGGTTCGCCGAGGACTTCACGCTGGCCGAGATCAAGACCCTGCGCGCCGTCGAGGACCAGCCCGACCTGCGCCCGAACTCGGCGCTCTACGACGGCCTGTTCGAGATCCCGACGCTCGACGAGGTGATCGACCTCGTGCAGGCGCACGAGGACGCGACCGGCGAGAAGATCGGCCTCTACCCCGAGACCAAGGAGCCCACCTATTTCGACGCCATCGGCCTCAGCCTCGAGGAGAAGCTGATCGACACGCTCGTCGCGCAGGACTTCACCGACCCCGACCGCGTGTTCATCCAGAGCTTCGAGATCGCCAACCTGCTCGACCTGCAGGAGACCGTCATGCCGGCGGCGGGGCTCGACCTGCCGCTCGTGCAGCTGATGTTCAACTTCCCCTCCTTCCCCACGTTCGACCTGTTCCTCGCGCAGCAGGCGGGCGACCTCTCGGCCTATGCGAGCATCCCGTTCATCACGGAGACGACGGTCTCGGGCGATCTTTACACGCCCGAGGGCTTCGCCGCGCTCGCCGCGGCCTATGCCGAGGGCGTCGGCCCAGCCTTCTCCCTTATCGTGAAGGCCGACGGGACCGAGACCTCCTTCGTCGCCGACGCGCACGAAGCCGGGTTGCTTGTCCACGCCTACACGCACCGCGACGAGGGGATCGTGCCGGGCGCGGACGGCGCGCCGCTCGACGGCGCGGAAGCTTACGCGCGCCTGCTCGGGACCGGCATCGACGGACTGTTCACCGACCACCCCGCCACCGGTCGCGCCGTCACCGACGACCTGTTCGCCGGCGAAGGCCCCGACCCCGACGACCCGGCCGTCTGGCGCCACCCGACCGACCCGGCGGCCTCGGTCGTCTACACCGCGATGAAGGAGGGCGGCCTGCGCGTCTACGACCTCGCCGGCGCCGAGCTCCAGCGCCTCGCGCCGGAAGGAATTCGCTACAACAACATCGACGTGATCTACGACTTCGCCTTCGGCGGCGCCGAGATCGACATCGCCATCGCCTCCGACCGCGCCAACGACACGCTCGCGATCTTCGCCATCGGCGCGGACGGCCTGCTGACCGAGATCACCTCCGCCTCGGTCCCCGAGACGATCTTCGGCGTCGACGACGGCGAGGCGACCGCCTACGGCCTCGCCGCCTGGACCTCGCCCTTCGACGGCGAGACCTACGCCTATGTCACGCAGGCGAGCGGCGCGGCGATCGCCCAGCTCCGGCTGACGACCGAGGTCGACGGCGTGAGCTTCGAGAAAGTCCGCGACCTGCCCCTGCCCGTCGCCGACGGCGACGACCCCGAAGACTACCAGTCCGAGGGCATCGCGATCGACCGCGAGACCGGCATCGGCTATGTCACGGTCGAGGATGAGCTGGGCCTGCTCGCCTTCGACGCCCGCCCCGACGCGCCCGCGACTTTCGAGATCGTGGCCGACATCGACAGCGGCTATTTCGCGCCCGACCTCGAAGGCGTCGCTCTCCATTACGGTCCCGAAGGCGAGGGCCTGATCCTCGTCTCCTCGCAGGGCGACGCGACGTTCGCCGTGTTCGACCGCGAGACATGGGACTATCTCGGCTCGTTCGCCGTCCGCGGCGAGGGCGGGATCGACGGCGTCGAGGAATCCGACGGGCTCGAGATCTACTCGGGCGCGTTGCCCGGATTCGAGAGCGGCCTGCTCGTCACGCAGGACGGCTCGAACGAAATCCAGGTCGTGTTCGGCGACCCAGAGGACGGCGAGATCCAGAACTTCAACGTCAACTTCAAGTATTCCAACCTCGGCGACGTCTTGGCCCTGTTCGGCGCCGCGGCGAACCCCGATTTCGACCCCCGCGCGCTCGCGCCCCGCACGCTGCCGAACGGCGTCGCCGCGGGCGACGTCACCACCGACAGCGTCGTTCTCTGGACCCGCTCGCTGGCGGCGGGCGACGTGACTTTCACCGTCTCCGACGCGGAGGGCGTCGTCGCGACCGCGACGGCGACCGTGGCCGACCCGGACATCCCCGTGAAAGTGGCGATCGACGGCCTCGCGCCGGGCGCCGACTACACTTACGCCGTCGCCGACGCCGCGGGCGGGACTGGCGAGGGTCGCTTCGCCACCGCCGCTGCGCCGGGCGAGACCGCGGGGCTGCATTTCGGCGTCACCGGCGACTGGCGGGGCGAGCTCGCCCCCTACCCCGCCATCGCCAACGCCGCGGAAAAGGCGCTCGACTTCTTCCTGCTGCACGGCGACACGATCTACGCCGACTACCCCTCGCCGGCCGTGCCGCTTCCGCAGGCCGTCACGCTGGAAGACTTCCGCGCCAAGCACGCCGAAGTCTACGGCGACCGCGGCGGCGAGAACTTCTGGGCCGCGCTGCGCGCCTCGACCGCCATCGCCGCGACCATCGACGACCATGAAGTCACCAACGACTTCGCCGGCGGCGGCCTGATCGGAACCACCGCGGAGTCCGAATTCCGCGACCTGTTCCCCGGCGACGACGGGGGCGCCTTCGTCAACGACGCGACGCTCTACGACAACGGCCTGCAAGCGTTCCAGGAATTCAACCCGATCCGCGACGAATTTTACGGCGACACCGGCGACGCCCGCACCGCCGGCGAGCGCAAGCTCTACCGCGCGCAGCAGTTCGGCGACGACGCGGCGATGTTCGTGCTCGACCAGCGCAGCTTCCGCGACGAGCAGATCGCGGGCGTGACCGACCCGACCGACGTCGCCGATATCGTCCGCTTCCAGACCGAGAGCTTCGACCCCACGCGCACGCTTCTGGGCCGCGCGCAGATCGACGACCTCAAGGCCGACCTGAAGGCCGCCGAGGAGGCCGGCGTGACCTGGAAGTTCGTCTACACGCCCGAGCCGATCCAGGACCTCGGCCTCAACAACGCCGACAGCTGGGAAGGCTACAAGGCCGAGCGCACTGAACTGCTGAAGTTCATCGCCGACGAGGGCATCGACAACGTCGTGTTCGTGGCGGCCGACATCCACGCCACTTTCGTCAACAACCTGACCTATTCGGAGACCCCGCTCGGCCCGCAGATCGGCCTCGCCGCCTTCGAGGTCACCACCGGGTCGGTCGCGTTCAACCCGCCCTTCGGCCCCGCCGTCATCGGAGCGATCTCCGGCACGCCGCTTCTGCCGCCCGAGCAGGAGGCGTTCTACGACGCGCTGCCGGTCGCGCCCGATGGCGACGGGCTGCTCAACGACAAGGACGACTTCCTGCGCGAGGCGTTCAACGCGCTGGCGATCGACCCGCTCGGGCTCGACCGCATCGGCCTCGACGACAACCTGCCTCAGGCCGACGGTCTGATCGACGCGACGCTGCTCGAGGGCGGCTGGGTCTCCGCCCACACGCTGGGCTGGACCGAGTTCGAGATCGACGCCGAGACGCAGGCGCTGACCGTCACCACCTGGGGGATCGAGACCTATGGCGAGGCCGATCTGGCGGAAGACCTCGCCGGCGTGCTCGCGCGCGAGCCCGCGGTGGTCAGCCGCTTTGTCGTGGAGGCGCGGCCGCTCGAGAGCGTCATCGAGGCCGGGCCGGAGCGCGAGACGCTGGTCGGGACCGACCGGGCCGACCGCTTCGTGTTCGGGCCGGGCGACAGCGACTGGTTCGCGCGCGACCGGATCGTGGACTTCGAGGCCGGCGACCGGATCGACCTGACGGCGTTCGGCTTCGAGGAGATCGTCGCGAGCGGCCCGATCGACGCCGACACGCTCCGCGTCCGCGCCATCGGCGACAACACGCTCCTTTTCGGCGGCGAGGCCGGCGCGGAGCTGGGGCTGCTCGTCGAGGGCGCGCTGGCCGACATTCGCGAGGGTCTGCTGATTTGACGACCGCTTCGCGGTCGCGCCGCGCGGCCCGGACCGTCGCGATGGCGGGGGGCGGGGCCGCCGTCCTCAGTCGCGCGGCGCGATCCGCAGCCCCAATTCGCGCAACTGCTGGTTCGTCGCCTCCGAAGGCGCGCCCATCATCAGGTCTTCGGCCTTCTGGTTCATCGGGAACATCACGACTTCGCGGATGTTCTCGGCGCCGGCGAGCAGCATCACCATCCGGTCCACCCCCGGCGCGATGCCCCCGTGCGGCGGCGCGCCGAAGCGGAAGGCGTCGAGCATGCCGCCGAAGCGCGCCTCCACCGTCGCGCGGTCGTAGCCGGCGATCTCGAAGGCGCGGAACATGATTTCGGGGCGGTGGTTGCGGATCGCGCCGGAACTCAGCTCCACCCCGTTGCAGACGATGTCGTACTGATAGCCGAGCACGTCGAGCGGCTTCAGCGCGTTCAGCGCCTCCAGCCCGCCCTGCGGCATCGAGAAGGGGTTGTGCGAGAAGTCGAGGCGCTTCTCGTCCTCGTTCCACTCGAACATCGGGAAGTCGACGATCCAGCAGAAGTCGAACCGGTCGGGCGCCGTCAGACCCAGTTCGAGCCCGATCACGTTGCGCGCCTTGCCCGCTGCGTCGACGAACTTCGCCGGCTCCCCCGCCACGAAGAACGCCGCGTCCCCCGCCTTCAGGCCGAGCTGCTGGCGGATCGCCTCGGTGCGCTCGGGGCCGATGTTCTTGGCGACGGGGCCCGCACCTTCGATAACACCCTGATATGACTCAATTCTTTGTTTATTCTCTGCCCGAATATCCAATAGCATCCGACGTCCTTGAATGTAGATAGCATTATTCGGAGCTCTGTCACTTTGGCTTATCAAGTCTAGCGCAGGCTTTTCCGAAACAAGTTCAGGGCCACGCCACATGATATACCCCATCCCCGGCAGGCCCTGCTTCTGCGCCCAGTCGTTCATCCGGTCGCAGAAGGCGCGCGAGCCGCCGCCCGGCGCGGGGATGGCGCGGACCTCGCAGCCCGGTTTCTCGACGATC
>NZ_DAIQNN010000039.1:0-27262 GCF_036788415.1 Rubrimonas sp.
TGCAGCGCCTGGAACATCGCCGGGCCGCTCATCGCCTGCGGCGCCATGCCGAGCTTGGCCGCCATCTCCGAGGCGAGGCCCGTGGTGCGGAACTTGAGCCCCTTCAGGTCGTCCGCCGAAGTGATCTCGTTGCGGAACCATCCGGCCCATTGCGGCCCGGAATTGCCGCAGAGGAACGGCTTCACGCCGAAGGAGCCGTAGATCTCGTCATAAAGCGCCTGTCCGCCGCCATGGGCGAGCCAGCCGAACTGCTCCTCCGCGCGTAGGCCGAAGGGCTGCGAGCCGAACAGCAGGATGCCCTTGGACTTCGAGCCCCAATAGGCGGGCACGGCGTGGTAAAGCTCGGCGGTGCCCTCGGCGACCGCGTCGAACACGCCCGGCCCAGGCACGATCTCGCCTGCGGCGTAGAGCGTCACCTTGATCCGCCCGCCCGACAGCGCGGTGATCCGGTCGGCCAGCATCTGCGCAGCCACCCCCGGCCCGGGGAGGTTCTTGGGCCATGCGGTGACCATCTTCCACTCGCGCACGCCTTGCGCCAGAGCGGGGGCGGCCAGCGCGGTCGCCGCGGCGCCGGCGGCGGCGCTCGTCAGAAAGTCGCGTCTCTTCATCTCTCGTCTCCCTGTTGTCGGTTGCCGATGGCCCGGTGCGCCGGGCGCCCTCCCCTTCATTCGCCTGCGGTCAGTTTCCAAGGATCGCGGGCAGCCGCAAGCCGTGTTCGCGCGCGCAGTCGAGCGCGATCTCGTAGCCCGCATCGGCGTGGCGCATCACGCCGGTGGCGGGGTCGTTCCACAGCACCCGCGCGAGGCGGGCGTCGGCTTCCGGAGTGCCGTCGCAGCAGATCACCATGCCCGAATGCTGGCTGAACCCCATGCCGACGCCGCCGCCATGGTGCAGGCTGACCCACGTCGCCCCGCTCGCGCAGTTCAGCAGCGCGTTGAGCAGCGGCCAGTCCGACACGGCGTCGGAGCCGTCCTTCATCGCCTCGGTCTCGCGGTTGGGGCTGGCGACCGAGCCGCTGTCGAGATGGTCGCGCCCGATGACGATGGGGGCCTTCAGCTCGCCCTTGCGCACCATCTCGTTGAAGGCGAGGCCGAGGCGGTGGCGGTCGCCCAAGCCCACCCAGCAGATGCGCGCGGGCAGGCCCTGGAAGGCGATGCGCTCGCGCGCCATGTCGAGCCAGCGGTGCAGATGCGCGTCATGCGGCATCAGCTCGCGCACCTTGTCGTCGGTGCGGTGGATGTCTTCCGGGTCGCCCGACAGCGCGCACCAGCGGAACGGCCCGACGCCCCGGCAGAAGAGCGGGCGGATGTAGGCGGGCACGAAGCCGGGGAAGGCGAAGGCGTCGGCCAGCCCTTCTTCAAGCGCGACCTGACGGATGTTGTTGCCGTAGTCGAGCGTCGGGACGCCCTGCCGCCAGAACGCGACCATCGCCTCGACATGGGCGCGCATCGAGGCGCGGGCGGCGGTCTCGACCGCCTTGGGGTCGGTCTCCTGCTTCGCGCGCCACTCCGCCACGCTCCAGCCGAGCGGCAGATAGCCGTGGACGGGGTCGTGCGCGCTGGTCTGGTCGGTGACGATGTCGGGGCGGATTCCGCGGCGGACGAGTTCGGGGAACACCTCCGCGGCGTTGCCGAGCAGCCCGACAGATTTGGCCTCGCCCGCTTTCGTCCAGCGGTCGATCATGGCGAGCGCCTCGTCGAGGTCGCGCGCCTTCTCATCCACGTAGCGGGTGCGCAGGCGGAAATCGATCCGGGTCTCGTCGCATTCCACCGCGAGGCAGCAGGCGCCGGCCATCACCGCCGCGAGCGGCTGGGCGCCGCCCATGCCCCCAAGGCCCCCGGTGAGAATCCACCGCCCCCTAAGATCGCCGCCGTAATGCTGGCGACCGGCTTCGGCGAAAGTCTCGTAAGTGCCCTGAACGATGCCCTGCGTGCCGATGTAGATCCAGCTTCCCGCAGTCATCTGGCCGTACATCATCAGGCCCTTGCGGTCGAGTTCGGAGAAATGGTCCCAATTCGCCCAGCGCGGCACGAGGTTGGAATTGGCGATCAGCACGCGCGGCGCGTCCGCGTGGGTGCGGAACACGCCGACGGGCTTGCCGGACTGGACGACGAGAGTCTCGTCCGCCTCCAGAGTCCTGAGGGCCGCGACGATGCGGTCGAAATCCTCCCAGGTCCGCGCGGCGCGGCCGATTCCGCCGTAGACCACCAGCTCGTGCGGGTTCTCGGCCACGTCGGGGTGGAGGTTGTTCATCAGCATCCGCAGCGGCGCTTCGGTCAGCCAGCTTTTCGCCGTCAGCTCCGGCCCGGTGGGTGGGAACACGTCGCGGGCGTTGTGGTGGGTGGACATCGGCTTGGCTCCTCGATCAGGCGTCGAGCGATGGGAATTGGGCGAGGCCCGCCGCCTCCAGCAGCGCGCCGGAGCGGATCAGGGCGGCCGCCGCCTCCATCTCCCGCGCCAGCGCCCGGTCGGCGCCGAGCGGCGGGCAGTCCGCGCGCAGGCGGGCGATGGCGGCGGAGAGCGGCGCAGAGGTGGACAGAGGGGCGCGGAAGCCGATCCCCTGCGCCGCAGTCAGCGCCTCGACGCCGAGGATGCGGCCCAGATTGTCGGCCATCTCCGTCAGCCGCCGCGCGCCATGGGCGGCCATGCTGACATGGTCCTCCTGATTGGCTGAAGTTGGGGTGCTGTCCACCGAACAAGGGGCCGCGCGCTGCTTGTTCTCGCTCATCAGCGCCGCCGTCGTCACTTCGGCGATCATGTAGCCGGAGTTGAGCCCGGGTTCGGGCGTCAGGAAGGGCGGCAGCCCGTTGCTGAGCGCCGGATCGACCAGCAGCGCGACGCGCCGCTGCGCGACGGCGCCGATCTCGGCCAGGGCCAGCGCCAGCATGTCGGCGGCGAAGGCGACCGGTTCGGCGTGGAAATTGCCGCCGGACACGATCAGCCCGTCCTCGACCAGCGCGAGAGGATTGTCGGTGGCCGCGTTCGCCTCGACGGCCAGCGTCGCCGCGGCCTGCCGCATCAGGTCCATCGCCGCGCCGGTCACCTGCGGCTGGCAGCGGATGCAATAGGGGTCCTGCACGCGGGCGTCGCCCTCGCGGTGGCTCTCGCGGATCGCGGAGCCGTCGAGCAGGGCCCGCAGCGTCGCCGCCGCCTCGGCCTGTCCGCGATGGCCGCGCAGGGCGTGGATCGCCGGGTGGAAGGGCGCGGTGGAGCCCATCGCGGCGTCGGTCGATAGCGCCCCCGTCAGAAGCGCGGCCTGCGCGAGCCGCCAGCCCTCGAACAGGCCCGTCAGCGCGAAGGCGGTGCTGAATTGCGTGCCGTTGATGAGCGCGAGCCCCTCCTTCGGCCCGAGCGCGAGCGGCGCGAGCCCCGCCGCCGCCAGCGCCTGCGCGCCCGGCATCCGCCGCCCGTCGATCTCGGCCTCGCCTTCGCCGAGCATGACGGCGGTCATGTGCGCGAGCGGCGCGAGATCGCCCGACGCGCCGACCGAGCCTTGCGCAGGGATGACAGGCGTCACCCCCGCCGCCAGCATCCCCTCGATGAGCGCGCAGACCTCCCAGCGCACGCCGGACGCGCCGCGCCCGAGCGACAGCAGCTTCAGCGCCATCGTCAACCGCGCGACCGGGACCGGGATCGCCGGCCCCACGCCCGCGCAATGCGACAGGATCAGGTTGCGCTGGAGCGTCGCCGTGTCCTCGGCGCGGATGCGGATCGAGGCGAGCTTGCCGAAACCGGTGTTGACGCCATAGACGGCGGCCTCGCCTTGCGCCGCCTGCGCCACGAGCGCCTGCGCCCGCTCGACAGCCGGGCGGCAGGCGGGGTCGAGCCGGGCCGGCGCGCTGCTGCGGTAGAGCGCTTCGAGATCGGACAGCGTGGAGGCGCCGGGCGTGAGAACGATCATGCTGGGCTCCCTGCGACCCAGCGGCGATGCAGCGGGTTGAAGCCGATGCGGTAGGCGAGTTCCGCCGGCTCCCCGACATCCCATGCGGCGAGGTCCGCGCGCAGCCCCGCCGCGATGGCGCCGCGGTCGGACAGGCCGAGCGCACGGGCGGCGTGGACAGTGACGCCGGCCAGCGCCTCGGCGGGCGTCAGGCGGAAGAACGTGCAGGCCATGTTCATCGCGAGCAGCAGCGACGTCATCGGCGAGGTGCCGGGGTTGCAGTCGGTCGCGACCGCCATGGGAACGCCCGCCGCCCGCAGCGCCGCCACCGGCGGAACCACCGTCTCGCGCAACGCGTAGAAGGCGCCGGGCAGGAGGACCGCGACAGTCCCGGCCGCCGCCATCGCGGCCACGCCCTCGGCGTCGAGATGCTCCAGATGGTCGGCGCTGAGCGCGCCATTCCGCGCCGCCAGCGCCGCGCCGCCGAGATTGGAGAGTTGCTCGGCGTGCAGCTTGACCGGAAGGTCCAGCGCGCGCGCCTCGGCGAAGACGCGCGCGACCTGCGCGGGCGAGAAGGCGATGCCCTCGCAGAACGCGTCCACCGCATCGACCAGCCCTTCCGCATGAGCGGCGCGCAGCGCAGGGAGCGCGACCTCGTCGAGATAGGCCTCGGCGCGGCCGGAATATTCGGGCGGGACGGCATGGGCGCCGAGGAAAGTCGTGGTCACGCCGACAGGGCGGAGCGCCGCGAGCCGGCGGGCGGCGCGCAGCATCCGCAATTCGGTCTCGACGTCGAGGCCGTAGCCCGACTTGATCTCAACAGTCGCAACCCCTTCGGCCAGCAGCGCGTCCAGCCGCGGCAAGGCCTGCGCGACGAGATCGTCCTCGGACGCCGCGCGGGTGGCGCGGACTGTCGAGACGATCCCCCCGCCCTCCCGCGCGATCTGCTCGTAGCTCGCCCCCTCCAGCCGCAGCGCGAACTCGCGTGCGCGATGGCCGCCATGCACGAGATGCGTGTGGCAGTCGATCAGCGCGGGGGTCAGCAGCCTGCCCTCCAGCGAAACCCGTTCGGCGCGGGCGAAATCGGAGGGGAGATCGGCCTGCGGTCCGGCCCATGCGATGCTCCCGTCCGCAACCGCGACGGCGCCGGGCGCTGCGACCGCGCCGGAGGCGGCGAGCAGGCGGGCGTCGCTGAGGACGAAGGCGGTCATGCAGGGGCTCCCGCGCGTTGACTTGGTGAATATGTAAAAGCATATTTTCGCCCATCGTCAACCGCGAAAGCCGCGCGCCATGACCGTTCCCGCGACCGACGTCCCGATCGATCCGGCCCCGCTCCACGCCGACTGCGCGCTGACCTCTCAAGGCTGGGCGCGCGACGTTCGGGTGACGCTCCGGGGCGGCAGGATCGCCGAAGTCGAGACCGGCGCGCCCGCCCGCCCGGGCGACCGCCGGCTCGCCGGGCGGGCGCTGCTCCCCTCCCCGTCCAATCTCCACAGCCACGCCTTCCAGCGCGCAATGGCGGGAATGACGGCGCGGCGCGGCCATGAGCCCGACAGCTTCTGGACCTGGCGCAAGCTGATGTACCGCTTCCTCGACCTGCTGACGCCCGGGCAGATCGAGGCGATCGCGGCGCTCGTCCATGTCGAGATGCTGGAGGCGGGCTATGCGGCGAGCGCCGAGTTCCATTACGTCCACCACCAGCCGGGCGGCGCGCCCTATGACGACCGGGCCGAGCTCTCGACCCGGATCGTGGCCGCAGCGGCGCAGAGCGGGATCGGGCTGACGCTGCTCCCGGTGCTCTACAGCCATGGCGGCGCCGGCGCGCAGCCGCTTTCGGGAGGGCAACTGCGCTTCGGCGACGAACTCGACGGCTTCGCGAAGATCATGGACGGCGCAGCGCGCGCGCTGGCGGCCTTGCCGCCGGACGCGCGGCTCGGCGCGGCGCCCCATTCGCTGCGCGCGACGCGGCCCGAGCAACTGCGGGAGCTGGCCGCCGCGTGGCCGCAAGCGCCGCTGCACATTCACGCCGCCGAGCAGGTCCGCGAAGTCGAGGAGGTGGAGGCGTGGCTCGGCGCGCGGCCCGTCGCGTTCCTGCTCGACCAGACCGGGATCGACGCGCGCTGGTGCCTGGTCCACTGCACCCAGATGACGCCGGACGAGACGTCGCGCCTCGCCGCCAGCGGGGCCGTCGCCGGCCTCTGCCCGATCACCGAATCCGATCTCGGGGACGGGACCTTCGCCGGCGCGGCCTATCTCGCGGCGGCGGGACGCTTCGGGATCGGGTCGGACAGCGACATCCGCATCGGGCTCGCGGACGAGCTGCGCACGCTGGAATATTCCCAGCGCCTCGCCCACCGCGCGCGCAACGTGATGGCGGCGCCGGGCGACTCCGTCGGCGAGACGCTCTATCGGGGCGCGCTGGCGGGCGGAGCGCAGGCGCTGGGGCGGCGCTCCGGCGCGCTGGAGCCGGGGTTCTGGGCCGATCTCGTCGCCATCGACACCGGCGACGTCGCGCTGGCGCCGCTGCGCCCCGACCAGTGGATCGACGGCTGGCTCTTCGCCGCCGGGGACCGGGTGGTGCGCGACGTCTGGGCGGCGGGGCGGCATGTGGTGCGCGAGGGGCGGCACATAAGACGCGACGCCATCGAGGCGCGCTATCGCGCGGCGCTCGCCGATCTGACGGGCGCCTTGTGAGCGCGCCGAAATACAAGCGGATCGAGCAGGCGCTGGTGGCGCGGATCGCGGCGGGCGAGTTCGCGCCGGGCGATCCGATCCCGCACGAGGCCCAACTCGCCGAAGCCTATGGCGTCACGCGCCCCACCATCGGACGGGCGCTGAGCGCGCTGGTGGCGCAAGGGCTGATCGAGCGGCGCCGGCGCGCGGGCAGCCGGGTCGCGCTGCGGGCGCGGGTCGCGGCGCGGCTGAGCATCCCGCTCGCGCGCGAGGAGATCGAGGCGGGCGGCGCGGCCTATGGCTATCGGCTGCTCGGCGCGGCGCGGCGCGCGGCGCCGGCCGATGTGGCGGCGCTGTTCGGACTGGCGGCGGGCGCGGAGGCGCTGGAGACCGACGCGCTGCATCTGGCCGACGGCGCGGCATGGCAGCGCGAGCGGCGCTGGATCAACCTCGCCGTCGTCCCGGCCGCGGCCGATGCGCCTTTCGAGACGGTCAGCCCCAACGAATGGCTGGTCCGCCACGCCCCCTACACCCGCATCGCCCACCGCGTCTGGGCCGACGCGGCGACGCCCGACGACGCCCCGCTCGGCGCCGCCCCCGGCGACCCGCTGCTCTGCGTCGAGCGCAGGACGTGGCTCGGGGCGCGGGCGGTGACGCTGGTGCGGATGCTGCATCGCGGGCCGGGGTACAAGTTGACGTTCGACGACGACGCCTGACGCGGTCGTCTCGGCGCGCGGGAAGTGTCGCAAATCCGTCTCCGTTCTCGCGTAACGCTGCGGGGCGCAACAGCGGAGGCGGAGATGACGCGAACCGACGACGAAGACCGCGCCCGGTCGTGGCTCGAACTCGAACTCGAAGACGATTTCGACGAAGAGCTTGAGAACGAGATCGACGACAACCGCATCCCTGAAGCATTGCGCGCGATGAAGCAGGCGCGCAAGACGGAGAGCATTGCGCGCGGCGTGTATTTTCGCGAATTGCTGCGACTTCAGGCGGAACTCGTCAAGCTGCAGGACTGGATCCAGCACAGCGGCGCCAAGATCGTCGTGCTGTTCGAGGGCCGCGACAGCGCCGGAAAAGGCGGCGTCATCAAGAGGATAACGCAGCGGATCAACCCGCGCGTGGCGCGCGTCGTGGCGCTGCCGGCGCCGTCGGACCGCGAAAAGACGCAATGGTACTTCCAGCGTTACGTCGCGCATCTGCCCGCCGCCGGCGAGATGGTGCTGTTCGACCGCTCCTGGTACAACCGCTCGGGCGTCGAGCGGGTTATGGGCTTCGCCTCCGACGAGCAAGTCGAACAATTCTTCCGCGATACGCCAGAATTCGAACGCATGCTTGTCCGATCCGGCATCACGCTCGTCAAGTACTGGTTCTCCATCACCGACGAAGAGCAGCAGTTCCGCTTCCAGATGCGGATTCACGATCCGCTCAAGCAGTGGAAGCTCTCGCCGATGGACTTGCAGAGCCGGGTGCGCTGGGAGCAGTATACAAAGGCGAAAGAAGAGATGTTCGAGCGCACGAACATCCCCGAAGCGCCGTGGCACATCGTCGAGGGCAACGACAAGAAGCGCGCGCGGCTCAACTGCATCGCGCATCTGCTGTCGATGATCCCCTATGAGGAGGTGCCCTACACGCCGCCCGAACTGCCCGAACGCGTGCACAACGCCGATTACGAGCGGCGCACCCTGCCCGACGAGCTCTACGTCCCGCAGCGCTACTGAGGGCGTCGGATATCCGTCGGACTCGCGTCGGACATCCGTCGGACATCTGTCGGACATCTGTCGGCCCCCGCCCAAGCGGCGGGGAACGGGTTGAGCCGCGCCGCGCGCCCCCTATAGTGCGCGGCCACGCCGCGCGCGGTCCAGAGCGCGCGGCCGAGCCGCGCAGCGGAGCGCCGCGACCAGCCGAGGACGACGCCGATGCCCCCTCTCCCCGACATGCCGTCCGCCATCGGCGGCACGCCGCTGATCCGCCTGCGCCGGGCCTCCGAGGCCACGGGCTGCGACATATTCGGCAAGGCCGAGTTCATGAACCCCGGCCAGTCGGTCAAGGACCGCGCCGCGTTGTTCATCATCCGAGACGCGGTGGCGCGCGGCGCGCTGCGGCCCGGCGGGGTCATCGTCGAGGGCACCGCCGGCAACACCGGGATCGGGCTCGCGCTGATCGGGCGGGCGATGGGGTTCCGCGCCGTCATCGTCATCCCCGAGACCCAGAGCCGGGAGAAGAAGGAGGCGCTGCGGCTGGCCGGCGCGCAGCTCGTCGAAGTCCCCGCGCGCCCCTACCGCCACCCCGACAACTATGTGCGCTATTCCGGGCGGCTGGCGGCGAAGCTCGCCGAGACCGAACCGAACGGCGCGATCTGGGCGAACCAGTTCGACAACGTCGCCAACCGGCAGGCGCATGTCGAAACCACCGGCCCCGAAATCTGGGAGCAGATGGAGGGCCGGGTGGACGGCTTCATCTGCGCGGTCGGCACGGGGGGCACGCTCGCGGGCGTCGCGCAGGCGCTGCGGGCGCGCGATCCGAATGTGCGGATCGGGCTGGCCGACCCGATGGGCGCGGCGCTCTACAGCTACTACGCGACGGGCGAGCTGAAATCGGAAGGCTCCTCGGTCACCGAGGGCATCGGGCAGGGCCGCATCACCGGCAATCTCGAAGGGCTGACCGTCGATTTCGCCTGTCAGGTGGAGGATGCGGAGGCGCTGGAGATCGTGTTCGCGCTGGCCGAGGAGGAAGGGCTGGTGCTGGGCGGCTCGGCGGGGGTGAACGTCGCCGGGGCGATCCGCATGGCGCGCGAGATGGGGCCGGGGCATCGGATCGCGACGATCCTGTGCGATCTGGGGTCGCGCTATCAGTCCAAGCTCTTCAACCCCGACTTCCTGCGCGAGAAGGGCTTGCCGGTGCCGCGCTGGCTGGTCGAGCAGGGCGCGCCGCCGCCGCTTGTGTTCGAGGGCGCCGCGTGATGGCGGGGCTGCGCGACCTCCTGCTGGCCCGCGTGCTGGCGCTGCTGCTCGTCGCATTCGCCGCCACCGCGTCATCGGCGCAGGCGCAGCGGCCCGACGATCCGATCGAGGCGGCGCTGCATCTGTGGACTTCGGAAGCCGACAGCGCGCGCGAGGTGCTCGACAAGGCCGCAGCGTCGGACGACGCGCTGACGACGATGCGCCAGCGCCTCGAAGGCTATCGCGAGGAGGCGCGCGCGCTGGTCGCCGCGACCGCCCCGCGCATCGCCCAGATCGAGCGCGAACTGGCCGCGCTGGGGCCGCCCCCGGCGGAGGGCGTCGCCGAGGACGAGGCGCTGGCCGCGGAGCGGCAGGCGCTGAACGACCGGCTGGCGGCGGCCAGCAGCGTGCGCGCGCGCGCCGCCGCGTTCGAAGGGCGGTTCTCCTCGCAGATCGAGGAGGTCAATCTGACCCTGCGCGACCGGCTGGTGTCGCGGGTGATGCAGCGCGGGCGCACCCCGCTCGACCCGCGCCTCTGGATCGAGGCGACGGCGGATGCGGTGGAGATCGGGCGGCGGATCGGCGCCGAGACCAGCGCCTCCTTCGCCGACGCCGCCGTGCGCGCGCGCGCCATCGAGACGGGTCCGATCGCGCTGCTCGCGCTGGTCCTGGGGCTCGGCCTGCTGATCGTGGCGCGGCGGCGGGTGATCGCCTGGGTCGAGAAAGTCGCCGCCGACCCCGCCAGCACCCGCGAGAAGCGGATCGGCGCCGGCGCCGTGGCCACGCTCGCCCGCCTCGCGCTGCCGGTCAGCGCGCTCTATCTGATCGTTTTCGCGGTGGCGCTGAGCGGGCTGCTCGGCGAGACGCTGGAGACGCTGCTGACCGGCGCGGGATACGGGTTCGGCGCGGTGATCGCGACCTACGCCTTCAGCTCGGCCTATTTCGCGCCGGACGCGCCCAATCTGCGGGTCGCGGCGCTGGACGACCGGCAGGCGCGGATCGCGCGCAACGCCGCGATGACGCTGTCGATCGCGCTCGCCATCGGGCTGACGCTGGTCCGCGCGCTCGATCAGCTGCGGGTCGACCCCGAATTGCTGATCGCGGCCAATCTCGCGCTCGTGTTGACCTCCTCGGCCGCGATGCTGCGACTGCGTCATGTCTATGCGCCGCAAGCGGCGGAGGCCGAGACGCGGACGGAGGAGGCCGAGGGCGAGGCCGAATCCGAGCGCACGCTGGCGCAGCAGCTGCGCTGGCTGATCCGGCTGGCGCTGCTGCTCGTGGCGCTGGCGACGCCGCTGCTCTCGCTGGCGGGCTATCTCGCCGCGTCGAACCGGCTCGGGGCGGCTGCGATCTATTCGCTGGGGATCCTCGGGCTGTGCGCGCTGCTGTTCTCGATCGTGGAGTCGATCTCCGAGAGCGCGTCGGAGCGGCTCGACCCGCCCTGGCGCAAGGTGGCGCGGCTGGCGCCGCTGATCGCGGGGTTCATCCTGACGCTGGGGGCGGCGCCGCTCTTCGCCATGGCCTGGGGGGCGCGCTGGGACGACGTGGCCTTCGCGCTGCGCAGCGCGATGAGCGGCTTCGACGTCGGCGGCTTCCGCATCTCCCCGGTCGAGATCGCCGCGTTTCTGGGGGTGTTCGGCCTCGGCTGGCTGCTGACTGGCGCGGTGCAGCGGGTGCTGCGGGTCTCGGTGCTGCCGCAGCTCGACATGGAGCAGGGGGCGCGCACGGCGATCACCTCCGGCGTCGGCTATGTCGGCGTGATCGCGGCGTTCTTCATCGCGGTCTCGAGCGCCGGGGCCGATCTGTCCAACCTCGCCATCGTCGCCGGCGCGCTGTCGGTCGGCATCGGCTTCGGCTTGCAGACGGTCGTGAGCAATTTCGTGTCGGGCGTCATCCTGCTGATCGAACGGCCGATCAATGTCGGCGACTGGATCATGGTCAACGGCCAGCACGGCACGGTGCGCAAGATCAACGTGCGCTCGACCGAAATCCAGCTCTTCGACCGTTCCGACTACATCGTGCCGAACGCCGACCTGATCTCGCAGCCGGTCACGAATTTCACCCGGCGCAACACGGTGGGCCGGCTTATCCTCCAGGTCGGCGTCGCCTATTCGGCGGATGTGCGGAAAGTCGAGGCGATCCTGCGCGACGTGGCGGCGGCGAACATGATGGTGCTGCGCCGGCCGCCGCCGCAAATCCTGTTCCGCAAGTTCGGCGCGGATTCGCTGGAATTCGAGCTGCGGGTGTTCCTGCGCGACGTCGGCAACACGCTGTCGGTCGAGACCGACCTGCATTTCCGCATCACCGAACGGTTCCGGGCGGAGGGGATCGAGATCCCGTTCGGCCAGCGCGACATCTGGCTGCGCAACCCCGAGGCGCTGGCGGGGGCGCTGCGGGCCGCGCCGGCGGGCGAAGACCCCGAGGTCGCCAAGCCGGAGGTCGCCGCCGGCCCGGTGCGGCGGCGGCGCGTCTTCGGGGCGGGCGAGGCCGACGCGGACGGGGACGGCGATCCGACCTGAGGGGCCGGGCGCGCCCTCAGAGCCTCCGTTCGACCATCAGCTGCTTGATCTGCGCGATGGCCTTGGCGGGGTTCAGGCCCTTCGGGCAAGTCTTGGTGCAGTTCATGATGGTGTGGCAGCGGTAGAGCTTGAAGGGGTCCTCCAGCGCGTCGAGCCGCTCGCCGGTCGCCTCGTCGCGGCTGTCGACGATCCAGCGCCAGGCGTGCAGCAGCGCGGCGGGGCCGAGATAGCGGTCGCCGTTCCACCAGTAGGAGGGACAGGAGGTCGAGCAGCAGGCGCACATCACGCATTCGTAGAGGCCGTCGAGCTTCTTGCGGTCCTCGATGGACTGGCGCCATTCGGTTCCGGGGATCGCCGATTTCGTCTCGAGCCAGGGCTGGATGCTGGCGTGCTGGGCGTAGAAATGGGTGAGGTCGGGCACGAGATCCTTCACCACCGGCATGTGCGGCAACGGGTAGATCTTCACGTCGCCGTCGATCTCGTCGATGCCCTTGGTGCAGGCGAGCGTGTTGAGCCCGTCGATGTTCATCGCGCAACTGCCGCAGATGCCCTCGCGGCAGGAGCGGCGGAAGGTCAGCGTCGGGTCGATCTCGTTCTTGATCTTGATGAGGGCGTCCAGAACCATCGGGCCGCACTCGTCGAGATCGAGATGGTAGGTGTCGACGCGCGGATTGGCGCCGGTGTCGGGGTCCCAGCGATAGATGCGGAACGCCTTGGCGCGCTTGATCGCCGGGCCCGCCGGGCGCGGCCAGGTCTTGCCCTGGACGACGCGGGAGTTCTTGGGGAGGGTGAATTCAACCATCGGTCTGCTCCGCATGGGCATTTTCGACCGCGCGCTGCGCGGGGATCTCGATGCCCCCGGCGCGCGCGCGCGCGCGGCTCGGGAGCTCCACGTCGGAAGGGACGGTCATCAATAGACCCGCGCCTTCGGCGCGATGCGGGCCATCTCGATGCCGTTGGACAGCGGCTCGAGGTGGACGGGGCGGTAGCCCAGCGTCACCTGACCGGTCTCCGACAGCCAGGCGAGGCTGTGCTTGCGCCACTCGGCGTCGTTGCGCTCGGAGAAGTCCTCGCGCGCATGGGCGCCGCGGCTCTCGGTGCGGGCCTCGGCCGCGGTGACGGTGGTGACGGCGCAGGCCAGCAGGTTCTCGAACTCCAGCGTCTCCATCAGGTCGGAGTTCCAGATCAGCGAGCGGTCGGTCACGCGGATGTCGGCGGTCTCCTGCCAGATGCCGGCGATGCGGCGGCAACCCTCCTGCAGCGTCTCGGCGGTGCGGAAGACGGCGGCGTCCTCCTGCATGGCGCGCTGCATCTTGTCGCGCAGCTGGGCGGTGGGGGTGCCGCCATTGGCGTGGCGCAGGCGGTCGAAGCGGTCCATCGCCTTCTCGACTTCGGCCTTGTTCAGTTCGGGCGGCTCGGTCCCGCGTTCGACGACCTGCCCCGCCTTGATCGCCGCGGCGCGGCCGAACACGACGAGATCGATCAGCGAGTTGGAGCCGAGGCGGTTGGCGCCGTGCACGCTCGCGCAACCCGCCTCGCCCACCGCCATCAGGCCGGGGACGATGGCGTCGGGGTCGGACTCGGTCGGGCGCAGCACTTCGCCCCAGTAGTTCGTCGGGATGCCGCCCATGTTGTAATGCACGGTCGGCAGCACCGGGATCGGCTCGCGCGTCACGTCGACGCCGGCGAAGATGCGCGCGCTTTCGGAGATGCCGGGCAGGCGCTCGTGCAGGACTTCGGGCGGAAGGTGGTTGAGGTGGAGGTGGATGTGGTCCTTGCGGGGGCCGACGCCGCGGCCCTCGCGGATCTCCATCGTCATGCAGCGGGAGACGACGTCGCGGCTGGCGAGGTCCTTATAGGTGGGCGCGTAGCGCTCCATGAAGCGCTCGCCTTCGGAGTTGGTGAGGTAGCCGCCCTCGCCGCGCGCGCCCTCGGTGATGAGGCAGCCGGCGCCGTAGATGCCGGTCGGGTGGAACTGCACGAACTCCATGTCCTGCAAGGGCAGGCCGGCGCGGGCGACCATCGCGTTGCCGTCGCCGGTGCAGGTGTGCGCGGAGGTCGCCGAGAAATAGGCGCGGCCGTAGCCGCCAGTGGCCAGCACCACGGTCTTGGCGCGGAAGCGATGGATCTTGCCGCTCTCGAGTTCCCAGGTGATCAGCCCGGTGCAGCGCCCGTCCTCGGACATGATGAGGTCGGTCGCGAAATGCTCGATGAAGAACTCGGCGCCCTGCTTGAGGCTCTGGCCGTAGAGCGTGTGCAGGATCGCGTGGCCGGTGCGGTCGGCGGCGGCGCAGGTGCGCTGGACGGGCGGGCCTTCGCCATACTGGGTCGTGTGGCCGCCGAAGGGGCGCTGGTAGATCTTGCCGTCCTCGGTGCGCGAGAAGGGCACGCCGTAATGCTCGAGCTCGTAGACCGCCTTGGGCGCCTCGCGGGCGAGATATTCCATCGCGTCGGTGTCGCCGAGCCAGTCCGACCCCTTCACGGTGTCGTACATGTGCCACTGCCACGAGTCCGGCCCCATGTTGCCGAGCGACGCGGCGATGCCGCCCTGGGCTGCGACGGTGTGCGAGCGCGTCGGGAAAACCTTGGTCACGCAGGCCGTGCGCAGCCCCTGCTCGGCCATGCCGAGCGTCGCGCGCAGGCCCGAGCCGCCCGCGCCCACAACCACCACGTCATACGCGTGATCGACATATTCGTAAGCGGCCATCGGCCGTTCTCCCCCAGATCAGCCGCCGAAAGCGAGCTTGGCGACGCCGAACGCGCCGGCCAGCCCGAACACCGCGCAGAAGGCGGTGGAGGCGAAAAGCGCCGCCACCCGCGCCGCCTTGTGGTGGACATAGTCCTCGATCACCACCTGCAAGCCCAGATGGAGGTGGCGGAAGGCGACCACGACGAAGAGCAGCAGCGTCAGCGCGGTGAACGGGTCGGCGTAGATCGCGCGGACCGTCTCGACGTCGGAGCCGATGGCGCGCCCGAGCGGCAGGATCGAGAGAACCGCGAGCGGCGCGAGCGCGACGGCGGTCATGCGCTGGCTCCACCAGTGGCCGACGCCCTCCTTGGCGGCGCCGAGGCCGAGAACGCGGCGGGTCGGTGTCTGGAAATCCATGTCGGCCTCCCTCAGACCAGCGCGACGACGAGGGCGGTCAGCGCGACCGCGCCGATCATCACGCCGCGCGCGGACTTCGCGGCGGTCGGCAGGTCGAGCCCGTAGCCCGCGTCCCAGGCCAGATGCCGCAACCCGTTGAGGATGTGGTAGGACAGCGCGAGCAGCGAGCCGAGCAGGACGAGATTGCCGAACCACGAGGTGAGCAGCGCGTCGGCGGTCGCGAACATCTCGGGCGAGGTCGCCGCCGCCAGCAGCCACCAGGCGATCAGCGCGGCGGCGACGCTCATCGCGACGCCGGTGATGCGGTGGGTGATCGAGCCGATCATCGTCCATTCGAACTTGTAGACGTCGAGATGCGGCGACAGGGGGCGGTTCCCCCGGTTGACGTCGGCCATGCGGTCCTCCGGCGGCCCGGCGCGCCCGGACCCTTGCTTGGTGTCGGGCCGAAACCTAGCCCGCTGCGGCGCAGCAAACAATGCGGCGAACTCGGCGCGGACGCCGCAGGGCTGCGGCGAAAAAACCACATTCCCGACTCGTGGAATCCGGTTTATTCCCGGCGCCGCGAACCCCGCGCACCGAGGAGAAACCGCCGTGAAGCAGACTCTGCTGCAGGAGAAATACCCCGTCTTCCATCTCGAAATCTCCAAGGAGGAGACGAGCCTGAAGGACGTGGACGCGGTGATCCTCGCGCTGCGCACCAAGATCGACGGCGAGGCGCATGTCGCCGACATCTGCGTCTTCGACCATTACGCGCATACGAAGAGCTTCGACGGCGAAATCCGGTCGGACATCGTGGCGGCGAAGAACCTCGTCTTCTGCTTCGGCTACAAGCTGCCCGATCCGCGGGTGCTGGCGGTGCGCCCGCGCTCGATCGGGGTCGTCGATTGCGGCGACCGCTTCGTGATCAGCTTCCTCGAAGCGCCGATGGAGATCGCGACGAAGAAGATGGAGGACTGGTGCAAGGCGCTCGCCGACCGCAAGGCGGCGTGAGTCAGAGCGCCTCGGACTTCGACAGGCTGCGCGGGCCGAGAAACAGGATCGCGTAGACGAAGTTGGGCGGCCCGGCGATCAGGCGCGCGAGCCGCGCCAGCGCCGGCGCCAGCGCTCGCGTCAACCGCGCCCGCCCCGCCCGCCGCGCCCGCGCGCGAAGCCAGCGCGCGGCGCGGAAGCGCCAGTTCTCCGAATAAAGCTGCCTGAGCGCCGACAGCCGGTGCCCGCCGTCGACCACGACCCATTTGCCCTTGCGCCCGATCCGGCAGATCACCGGGGTGAGCGGGCGATAGCCGCTCTCGGCGATGCGGTCGGCCATTGCGGCGACCCGCGCCGCGTCGCTGCGCCGGGCGTTCTTGAAGGCGATCCGCGGCACGAGATCGGCGTCGACCTCCACTGTCGCAAGGCCGTGATCAAAGGCGATGTTGTCGAGGTCATGCGGCGTCGCGATCCGCTGCAGCGGCAGGCGCGCGATCCGGCGCATCGTCTCGGCCGACGCGCCGCCGGCATCCGAATCGAAATCCTCGAATGCGTCCATGCGGAAAAGCCTCCCGTCGCGGACCGATGCGGCCCAAGCCGCTCAGGACAGTCGCGACGAATTCGTCTAGATCAATCTAAGCGCTCGCGGAGGTTGCATCAATCCGCGCGGCGCATAATCCGCAGCGGGGCGCCTGATTTCACTGCCGCCGGCGCTTGCGTTTGAAGCCCGTAGTTCGGGGCGGCGCAGGCCGGCGGCGCGGCCATGAGGGGCGCAGAGCGCCGCGGCGCGCCCGGCGATGCAACAAAACTGTCATTGATCTGTGATCCGAGCGTCGCCGACGGCTCCTAGAAGGCGGGTGTGGACGGTCGGTTAGGCCGCGCTGCTCGAAAACCTTGGAGGGGGTACCCCATGAAAATGACTCTGACCGGCCTCGTCGCCGCGTCGATCGCGCTGACCGCGGGCGCCGCGCTCGCCCGCGACCAGATCCGCATCGTCGGCTCCTCGACCGTGTTCCCGTACACCCAGGCCGTGGCCGAGGAGTTCGCGAACACCACCGGCAACCCCGCGCCCGTCGTCGAGTCCACCGGCACCGGCGGCGGCATGAAGATCTTCTGCGGCGGCATCGGCGAAGGCCATCCCGACATCACCGGCGCGTCGCGCGCGATGAAGAAGTCGGAATTCGACGACTGCGTGAAGAACGGCGTGACGGAAGTCACCGAAGTGCTGATCGGCTTCGACGGCCTCTCGATCGCCCAGGCGATCACCGCCGGCGATCTCGACCTCACCAAGGCGCAGATCTACATGGCGCTCGGCGCGATGGTTCCGGTGAACGGCGAATGGGCCGCGAACCCCTACAAGAACTGGAACGAGATCGATCCGTCGCTGCCGAGCCGCCCGATCCTCGTCTACGGCCCGCCGCCGACCTCCGGCACCCGCGACGCCTTCGTCGAGCTGGCCATGTGGGTGGGCTGCGAAGAACTCGACTATGTGAAGTCCGGCGGCTTCGACGGCGACTGGGTTGAAGAGAACTGCTCGCGCATGCGTCAGGACGGCCCGTTCGTCGAGGCCGGCGAGAACGACAACCTGATCGTGCAGCGCCTCGTCGCCGATCCGACCGCGGTCGGCATCTTCGGCTACTCCTTCCTCTACGAGAACCAGGACACGCTGAAGGCGGCGGCGGTCGACGGCGTGCTGCCCAGCATCGACGCCATCGGCGACGGCTCCTACCAGATCTCCCGCCCGCTCTACTTCTACACGAAGAACGCGCATCGCGGCGTGATCCCCGGCTTCGCCGAGTTCGTCGAGCTCTACGTCTCGGAAGAGTCGATGGGCCCGGGCGGCTTCCTGTCCGAGCGCGGCCTCGTGCCGCTCAACGACACGCGCCGCGCGGCGGTGCAGCAGGCTGCGCTCACCGGCGCGACCTTCGCGCCGGAGTGATCCGCCTCTGAGGCGACGCTCCCGAGCCCGGCCGGATCGGCCGGGCTCCCTCCCCCCCACACCGCCGACGGAGGGCCGACAGGGCCATGATCGGATATCTGTTTCTCCTGATCGCCGTCGCATCCGTGGCGGGCTTCTACTGGAACCGCGCTGCGGCCAAGGCGCTGCGCGCGGACGGCCAGCGGCTGCACTCGTTGCCGGTGTTCCATGGCGGCTTCGCGCTGGCGCTGGGCTTCCTGCCCGCCTTCGTGTTCCTGTTGCTCTGGGTGATGTTCCAGAACTCGGCGATCGACGCGCTGGTCTGGGCCGGTCTGCCCGACGAGGTGACCGAAGGCGCGAGCGTCGGACAGCAGTCGCTGATCATGTCGGAAATCCGCCAGACGTCGACAGGGCGCATCTTCGGATCGCCGGCGGACTATGTTCTGGCCGCAGCGGACCGCATCAACACGCTGCGCGGCGTCGCCAACTGGGCGCTCGCGGCGCTGATCGTCGGCATCGTCGCCGCCGGGCTCTGGATCGCGCGCAAGTCGATCGCGGCGCAGTTCCGCGCCCGGCAGGCGGTTGAGCGGGTTCTGAGCGGGCTGATGATCTTCGCCTCGATCGTCGCGATCTTCACGACGCTCGGCATCGTCTTCGCGCTGGTGTTCGAGGCGTACCGCTTCTTCCAGGCCGTGCCGATCACGGAGTTCCTGTTCGGGACGCGCTGGGAGCCGCAGATCGCGATGCGCGCCGACCAGGTCGCGGGCGCGGGCGCCTTCGGGATCCTGCCGGTGATGCTCGGCACGCTGGTGATCACGGCGGTGGCGCTCGCCGTCGCGATCCCGGTCGGGCTGCTTTCGGCGATCTATCTCAACGAATTCGCCAATTCCCGCGTGCGCGCCTTCGCCAAGCCGCTGCTCGAAATCCTCGCAGGCGTCCCGACAGTGGTCTACGGCTTCTTCGCGATCCTGACCGTGGCGCCGGCGATCCGCACCTTCGGCGAGAGCATCGGGCTGACCATCGCGCCCAACACCGCCCTCGCGGCGGGCGGCGTGATGGGGATCATGCTCATCCCCTTCATCTCCTCCTTCACCGACGACGCGCTCTCCGCTGTGCCGCGCAGCTTGCGCGACGGCTCGCTGGCGCTGGGGGCCACGCGCGGCGAGACGATGCGCAAGGTGCTCTTCCCCGCGGCGATCCCCGGCATCGTCGGCGGCATCCTGCTCGCCGTCAGCCGCGCCATCGGCGAGACGATGATCGTGGTGATGGCCGCCGGACTGATCGCCAAGATGACCGCCAACCCGCTCGACAGCGTGACGACGATCACCGTGCAGATCGTGACCCTGCTGATCGGCGACGTCGAATTCGACAACCCCAAGACGCTCGCGGCCTTCGCGCTCGGGCTGGTGCTGTTCATCGTCACGCTGGCGCTGAACGTCGTCGCGCTGCGCGTGGTGCGCAAGTATCGCGAACTCTACGATTGAGGCGGCGGAACCATGGCTGACATCTCTGCGACGCAGACCGGAAAATCCGGCGTCTGGAAGAGCGACGAGTGGCAGAGGCTGCTCGAGAAGCGCAAACGGGGCGACTTCCAGCTCAAGCTGGCCGGGCTTGCGGCGCTCGGCTTCGCGATCCTGATGCTGGCGATCCTGTTCGCCTCGCTGATCTCGACCGGCTGGCAGGCGCTGCGCCAGACGCATGTGACGGTCGCCTTCGAACTGAGCGCGGACCGGATCGACCCCGCAAACCCGATCCGCGGCAACTATCGCGCGATCGTGGGCGACGCGGTGGCCGAGCTCTTCCCCGAGCTCCAGGGCCCCGCTCTGCGCAGCGCGACCGGCATCCTGAGCACTGGCGCGCAGAACGCGCTGCGCGACCTCGTGGTGCGCGACCCCAGCCGGATCGGCGAGACGGTGACGCTGACGGTGCCGACCTCCGACCCGTACGACCAGCTCAACAAGGGGCTCGTCGACCGCACCACGCCAGAGGCGCAGCGCCGCGTGACCGACGCCGAGATCGCGCTGTTCGACAGCCTCGCCGAGCGCGGGCTGATCTCCAAGCCGATCAACTGGGCGCTGGTCACCGCCGCCGACAGCCGCTTTCCAGAGCTGGCGGGGCTCAAGGGCGCGCTGTGGGGCTCGTTCTACGCGCTGCTCGTGTGCTTCCTGATCAGCTTCCCGACGGGCATCGCCGCGGGGATCTATCTTGAGGAGTTCGCGCCGAAGAACCGCTTTACCGACATCATCGAGATCAACATCAACAACCTTGCGGCCGTGCCGTCGGTGGTGTTCGGCCTGCTGGCGCTGGCGGTGTTTCTCGGCTGGTTCGGCATGCCGCGCTCGGCCCCGCTGGTCGGCGGCATGACGCTCGCGCTGATGACGCTGCCGACCATCATCATCGCCACCCGCGCCGCGGTGAAGGCCGTGCCGCCCTCGATCCGGGAAGCGGCGCTGGGCGTGGGCGCCTCCAAGCACCAGGTGGTGATGAGCCATGTGCTGCCGCTGGCGATGCCGGGCATCCTGACCGGCACGATCATCGGGCTGGCGCAGGCGCTCGGCGAGACGGCGCCGCTGCTGCTGATCGGCATGAACGCCTTCATCACCGCAGCGCCCGAGAGCATCCTCGCGCCCTCGACCGCCCTGCCGACCCAGATCTTCATCTGGGCCGACAGCCCGGAGCGCGGGTTCGTCTCGCGCACCTCCGCCGCCATCCTCGTGCTGCTCGCCTTCCTCGTGCTGATGAACGCGATCGCAGTCTTCCTTCGCAGCCGCTTCGAGCGGCGCTGGTGACCCCAGAGAGACCGGAGAGCCATCCCGTGACCGACACCGCGACGACAGAGACGACGCAGACGGGCGGCTTCGCCACGCCCGCGGGGCGCGCCAACACGCTCGACGTCAAGTTTTCCGTGAAGCGCTGCGACGTCTATTACGGCGACGCGCACGCCATCAAGGACGTCAGCATCGACCTGCTCGACCGCACCGTCACGGCCTTCATCGGCCCGTCGGGCTGCGGCAAGTCGACCTTCCTGCGCTGCCTCAACCGGATGAACGACACGATCGACATCTGCCGCGTGACCGGCGACCTGAAGCTCGACGGCGAGGACATTTACGACCCCGCCGTCGACCCGGTGCAGCTGCGCGCGCGGGTGGGGATGGTGTTCCAGAAGCCCAACCCCTTCCCCAAGTCGATCTACGACAACGTCGCCTACGGGCCGCGCATCCACGGCCTCGCCAAGGACAAGGCGGAGCTCGACGCCATCGTGGAGGGCTCGCTGAAGAAGGCGGCGATCTGGGGCGAGGTGAAGGACCGGCTCGACCAGCCCGGGACCGGCCTGTCGGGCGGCCAGCAGCAGCGCCTGTGCATCGCCCGCGCCATCGCCACCTCGCCGGAAGTGTTGCTGATGGACGAGCCCTGCTCGGCGCTCGACCCCATCGCGACGGCCCAGGTCGAGGACCTGATCCACGAGCTGCGCGAGAACTATGCGGTGGTCATCGTCACGCACTCGATGCAGCAGGCGGCGCGCGTCAGCCAGAAGACGGCGTTCTTCCACCTCGGAATCATGCCGGAATACGACGACACCGACAAGATCTTCTCCAATCCGTCGGACAAGCGCACGCAGGACTACATCACCGGTCGCTTCGGCTGAAGCGGCGGAGAGCGTATGCGGCGCGCCCGTCCTCGCTGCGGCGAGGGCGGGCGCTTGCGTTTGCGGAGGACGCGACGGGGCGTCTTGCGCGGGGAAACGGCCATTCGCCGTGACGAGCCGCGAGGGCGTCTCTGCGCCGCAACGCCCCGAGGCTGCCCGGCTCGCCCTGATCAGCGCCACGAAAGGGAGCCAACAGTGACCCGCGTCAAGGCCGACGCTCCATTGAGCAGGTAGTTGCGGGTGGCTACTTGCTTAGGGGGCAGGTTAAGGCAGACCCGCCACAAAGTGGCAAAGCCCTTGGGGAATGCCGGCCAAACGGGAGAGATCGATGAGCGAGAACCATGACGGGCAAGAAGAAAGCCCCGATGCAGAAAAACCCGAGAGATCCGGCATCGAGGCCTCGCGCCGCCAGTTTTTCCAGCTTTCAGCCGCCACCTCGGCCGCTGCGGTGGGCGGTCTCGTCTCTTCTGCCGCGTACGCTGATGACACCCTGGCCATGGCGGGACGCAGCAACAGGCCGGGCTGGGCGCCCACGAAGTACCTGATCGATGTCCACGCCCACCTCGGCTCCGGACCGACTGTCGCAGAGCTGGCGCCAAGCATCCGCAGTTCCGCAGACTGGGGCGCGCTTCGCAGCACACAGCCGGAAAAGTTCGCCCAGGCCTTCAGCGAAGATGCCGTGGACGACTCCGCGATTCTGCTGGGGGCCATGGATCGGTATGGCGTCACGCACGCCATCATCCAGACCGCGCCCGCCAAGGGAACCAATAATCAGATGGTGCTCGACGCCGCCAAGAACAGCAACGGGCGGTTCTTCCCGACCTATCGGCCCGAAGCAATTTCGAATGCCGCCGCAAGGGGGACTCTGGGCGTGGACTATGGCGGCGAGGTCAGCGCAGTTGTGCGCCAGATCGCCGATGAACTGCAAAGTCCTGCCATGAGCGCCACGCTTGGCGTGGGTGAGGTCGTGCCGATCACGACCGAAATTCATCCGGCCAAGATCGTCCGCGACATGGCGCCGATCATGGAAGTGCTCAAGGCGCGGGGCGATCTGCCCATCCAGTTCCCGACCGGATACACCGGCTGGAAGGGCGTGCACTACTACGTCTTTTCGCCTGTCTGGGCGGACGAGGTGGCGGGGGCTTTCCCGACGGTGCCGATCGTCTTCACGAAGATGGGACGGGGCATCCAGGCGTCCTTCGATGCCTGCCTCGCCGTGGCGATGCGCAACGCCAACGTCTATTTCGACATGACCGACACCACGGCGGCGCACCTGCGCCACGCAATTTCCGTCATCGGCGCGGACCGGATCATGTATGGCAGCGACCTCAGCGCCATGTCGGCGTATCATTCGACATTGGACAACCTCAGAACCGCGATCGAGGCCCGTCTGTCCGCTGAGGAGCGTGAGCAGATCGCCTGGAAGACGGCAAATCAGATCTACAAACTCGGTCTGGAGGGCTGACTCGAGATTGGGGCGTGTCGCCAAACGGGATGGAACACAGCCGCTGCGCGGGTGGGGGCCAGCTTCGCGGGCGGCGCTCCTGACTGGAAGGTTCCGGTTTCTCAGGCCCCCTTCCAGACAGGAGCTTTCCCATGGCGGAGACAAGCCCTCGTTGCCGCCACGATCAAGGGCGTGACGGTCCGCAGACGCCGCTCACGGAGTCGTAGCTGGCCTCGGCGGAAGCGCGTAGCGACCGGCAAGCTTATCGCCTGCGGCCCTGCCCACCGCGACCGACGGCTTCCCGCGCATCGCGGACCGTCGCCGCA
Source organism: Rubrimonas sp. (assembly GCF_036788415.1). Taxonomy (NCBI): domain Bacteria; kingdom Pseudomonadati; phylum Pseudomonadota; class Alphaproteobacteria; order Rhodobacterales; family Paracoccaceae; genus Rubrimonas; species Rubrimonas sp. Next base: position 23,424 of record NZ_DAIQNN010000039.1, read on the forward strand.
AGCGCGTCGACGACGCCCGCCCGATCCTCCCGTCGCACTGCGCAAGACCCTTTGCGCGGGGCGGCGCAGCGCGGTAGAACCGGTCGACATCGGCAGCGGGGGGCGCATGAAGAAGGTCTACGACAACGCCGACGCGGCGCTCGAAGGGGTGCTCTTCGACGGCATGACCATCGCCGCCGGCGGCTTCGGCCTGTGCGGCATTCCCGAGAACTGCATCGCCGCGATCCATCGCGCGGGCGTCAAGGGCCTGACCATCGCCTCGAACAATTGCGGCGTGGACGGCTTCGGCCTCGGGATCCTGCTCGACGCCAAGCAGATCCGCAAGATGATCAGCTCCTATGTCGGCGAGAACGCCGAGTTCATGCGGCAATACCTCTCGGGCGAGCTCGAGCTCGAGTTCAACCCGCAGGGCACGCTCGCCGAGCGGCTGCGCGCGGGCGGCGCGGGCGTTCCGGGCTTCTACACCAAGACCGGGGTGGGCACGGTGATCGCCGAGGGCAAGGAGCACAAGGAGTTCGACGGACAGACCTACATCCTCGAACGCGGCATCCGCACCGACCTCGCCATCGTGAAGGCGTGGAAGGGCGACACCGAAGGCAACCTCGTCTATCGAAAGACCGCGCGCAACTTCAACCCGATGTGCGCAACGGCCGGCAAGGTCACGGTCGCCGAAGTCGAGGAGCTGGTGCGGCCCGGCGCGCTCGACCCGGACATGATCCACACGCCGGGCATTTTCGTTCAGCGCATCTTCAAGGGTTCCCACGAAAAGCGCATCGAGCAGCGCACGGTGCGCGCCGCCTGAGAGGGGGCCTTTCGATGGACCGCGACTTCAACGAGCTGAACGAACAGATGCGCCGCGAAATCCGCGAGCGCGCCGACATCTTCCTGCACGACGCGGTGACGCTGGCCGACAAGTATCTCGCGCGCGAAGGCGAAGCGCGCGACCAGGCGGCGGTGGCCAACATCGCGGCGATGCTCGCCAACCAGTACTCCGCCGAGATCGTGTCGATGGCCATGCGCGAGGTCGCGCAGGAGGCCGCCGACGTCACCCGCAACATCCGGCTCTACACGAGCACGGGCCGCAAGGCGGGCTAGACCCCGCCGATCAGAGGAGACCGCCGGCATGGCATGGAGCCGCGACCAGATGGCCGAACGCGCCGCCCTCGAAATGGCGGACGGCTTCTATGTGAATCTCGGGATCGGCATTCCGACGCTGGTCGCCAACTTCATCCCGCACGACGTGCAGGTGACGCTGCAATCGGAGAACGGGATGCTCGGCATGGGCCCCTTCCCGACCGAGAACGAAGTCGACGCGGACCTGATCAACGCCGGCAAGCAGACGATCACGGAACTGCCGCACACCTCCTATTTCTCCTCCGCCGACAGCTTCGGGATGATCAGGGGCGGGCATATCGACCTGTCGATCCTCGGCGCGATGGAAGTGGCCGAGAACGGCGACCTCGCCAACTGGATGGTCCCCGGCAAGCTGGTGAAGGGGATGGGCGGCGCGATGGACCTCGTGGCGGGCGTGCGCCGCGTGGTGATCGTGATGGACCACACCAACAAGGCGGGCGAGAGCAAGGTGCTCAAGCGCTGCACCCTGCCCCTGACCGGCGCCGGCGTGGTGAACCGCATCATCACCAATCTCGGCGTGCTCGACGTGGTCCCCGGAGGCCTGCGCCTCGTCGAGACGGCGGCGGGGGTGAGCGAGGATCAGTTGCGCAAGGCGACAGAGGCGACCATCGTCAACTGAAGCGGCCCGCAGACGCCGCCAGTTCGGAGGGACGGGATGCGGCTCAAGGGAAAGCGGGCGCTGGTGACCGGCGCGGCCTCCGGCTTCGGTCGCGCCATCGCGGAGCTGTTCGCGCATGAGGGCGCGCAGGTCGGCGTGCTCGACCTCAACGAAGACGGGGCGCAGGCCGTGGCGTCGCAGATCGGGCCGGCGGGACTGCCGCTCGGCTGCGACGTGACCGACGGCGCGCAGGCGGCGCGGGCGGTGGCGCAAGCCGAGCGCGCCTTCGGCGGGCTCGACATCGTGGTCAACAACGCCGGCTGGACGCATCGCAACCAGCCGATGCTCGACGTGACCGAGGACGAGTTCGACCGGGTCTACGCCGTCAACGTCAAGTCGATCTATCTGATGGCGCGGGCGGTCGTCCCGCTGATGCGCCGGCAGGGGACGGGCGGGGCGATCCTGACGGTCGGCTCGACAGCGGGCATCCGCCCGCGCCCGGGCCTCACCTGGTACAACGGTTCGAAAGCGGCGGCGAACCTGCTCGCCAAGTCGATGGCGGTGGAGCTTGCGCCGGACCGCATCCGCGTCTGCGCCATCGCCCCGGTGATCGGCGAGACGGCGATGCTCGAGGCGTTCATGGGCGCGCCCGACACGCCGGAGAACCGGGCGAAATTCGTGGCCACCATCCCGATGGGGCGGCTGTCGCAGCCGCGCGACGTGGCGCGCGCGGCGCTGTTCCTGGCGTCGGACGAGGCGGAGTTCCTGACCGGCGTGGTGCTGGAGGTCGATGGCGGGCGCTGCGTCTGAGGTCGGGTTGCGCAGCCCGCCCGCCCTCGCGCACTCTGCGCGCGACCGAAGGCCCGGAGAGCGGCGGATGCCCGAACTGATCGTCCCCCAGAACGGCAAGCTGGCCGACAACATCGTCCATTTCGCCCGCGCGCTGCGCAAGGCGGGGCTGCCGCTCGGCACGGGGCGGGTGGTCGACGCGATCCGGGCGGTCGAGGCGGCGGGCTTCGCGCGGCGCGAGGATTTCCGCCACATCCTCGCCGCCTGCTTCATCTCGCGGCCCGAGCATCGGGCGCTGTTCGACACGACGTTCCAGCTGTTCTGGAAGGACCCGCAATTCCTCGACCGCATGATCGCGGCGCTGATGCCGATGATGCGCGCGCCCGCGCTCGAACGCGAGAAGCGCGCCGCCGAACTGAGGGCGATGGAGGCGATGATGGAGGAGGCCGAGGCCCCTCCCCCGCCCCAGCCGCAGGCGCAGGACGGCGAGGAGATCGAGGTCGACGCGACGCTGACGCAATCCGCGGAAGAGCGGCTGCGCGCGCGCGATTTCGAGCAGATGACGCTTGCGGAGCTGCGCGAGGCCAAGTCCGCGATCGCGCGCATCGCGCTGCCGGTGACGCCGATCGCCTCGCGGCGCACGCAGGTCGCGGCGCGGGGGAGCATTCCGGACTGGCGCGGCACGCTGCGCGCGGGGCTGCGGCAGGGCGAGCTGTCGGCGCTGCGGATGCGGGAGCGCCGCGAGCGCTGGCCGGCGCTGGTGGCGCTGTGCGACATCTCCGGCTCGATGGCGGGCTACAGCCGGATGCTGCTGCATTTCCTGCACGCCGCCTCGAACGCCAAGGGCGCCGGCTGGGCGAAGGTGCACAGCTTCACCTTCGGCACGCGGCTGACCAATGTGAGCCGCGACCTGACCCGCCGCGACGTGGACGACGCGCTGCGGCGCGCGGGCGCGCAGGCGCGCGACTGGGAGGGCGGCACGCGGATCGGCGCCTGCCTGCGCGCCTTCAACCGCGACTGGTCGCGCCGGGTGATGGGACAGGGGGCGGTGGTGCTGCTGATCACCGACGGGCTCGACCGCGAGGACCCCGAGCTGCTGGCGAAGGAGGCGGAGCGGCTGCATCTGTCGGCGCGCAAGCTGATCTGGCTGAATCCGCTGTTGCGCTGGGACGGCTTCGCGCCGCGCGCGCGGGGGGTGCGGGCGCTGCTGCCGCATGTCGACAGCTTCCGCGCCGCCCACAACATCGCCAGCCTGAGCGAACTGGCCGAGGCGCTGACCCGGCCCGAGGATCAGGGGGTGAAGGCGCGGATGGCGCGG
>NZ_DAIQNN010000040.1:0-27068 GCF_036788415.1 Rubrimonas sp.
GGCCTGCCGCGAACGGCAACCCGAGCGTTTCGGTCATGATCAGGTAAGGCCCTCACGCCGAACGAAAACCTGAAATCGAATTCCGATATTCGGGTTCTCGCAATTGCAGCATCGAAAAAACCACAGGTTTTTCAAGTGCATTGGGCTTCCGGGTAAATTGATCGCGGTCAATCACGCGCCGGACATCCGAAACGGTTGTCGCGTCATCGCGCCGATCCGCCATCTGGCGAACGGCAAATGCCCGCCCTGCACATCGCGCCGGGCCGGCGGCGGAGATGGAGAGCCTTCATGGACCCGACAATCGTCTACAACACCCAGGTCGCCGCGCATGTGATCTGGGACTGGCGCGTCGCGCTCGACCTGTTTCTCGGAGGCGTCGGCGTCGGCGCCTTCCTGCTCGCCTACGCGCTCTGGCGCGGCGGCGACAAGCGCTATGCGGCGCTCGCCCAGACTGCCGCGGTCATCGCGCCCATCGCCGTGGCGGCGGGCCTCTCGCTGCTGTTCTGGAAGCTCGGCATGAAGGCGAACGTGCTGCAGATGGTGCTCAACGTCTCGCCCGCCTCGGTGATGTGGTGGGGCGGTTCGATCCAGGGGCTGTTCGTGGCGCTCGCGGCGTTGTTCGCGCTGAAACTGGTCTTCCCGAAGCCCGAACCGCTGGCCGCGGCCCCGATCGGCGTCGTCGGCGTCGTCGGCGCAGTCCTCGCGGTGATGGTCGGCGTCTATCACGGCCTGCTGCTGGCGACCGTCGCCTCGCATCCGATCTGGGCGAACGCCGCGGGCGTCGTCGGGTCGGTCCTGCTCTTCGTAATCACCGGCACTGCGGCCGCGCTGCTGGCGCACACGCTGCGCAAGGCGATGACGGGCATGCGCGCCGAGGAAGGCGACGCAGCGAGCTACGCCGCCGGCCTGAAGCCGGTCGGCTACGTCCTCGTCGGCGCCATCGCGCTGATGCTGGTGAACCTTCTCGCCTGGTACGTCTCGCTGCGTTTCGGCCCGCTTCCCGCCCGCGTGGCGCTGGCAGAGGGGATGGACGCCTATGGCGGTCTGATCGGCGGCGTCGGCGTCGTGCTCGGCCTGCTGGTTCCGCTTGGGCTCGCGATCTGGGCCATCGGCGCGATCCGCGAGGGCAAGAGCGTGGTTCCGGCCATGGCGCTCGCCAGCCTGCTGCTGCTCGTCGGCGGCTTCGCGATCCGCTTCTCCGTGGTTCTGGGCGGTCAGGCCCAGCCCCTGCTCCCGACCCTGTCCTGAGGATCGACCCATGACCAAGCACATCAAGACCCCGGGAACCGACATGGCGTGGGAGCCTTCGCGCCGCGGCTTCCTTCAGGGCGCGAGCCTCGTCGCCAGCGCCGCCGGCGCGGTCGCCCTCGGCGTCCCCGAAGAGGCGAAGGCGCAAGCCGCCCCCCAGTCGCTCGGCGAGTGGAAGTCGAGCACCTGCCAGGGCTGCACCTCGTGGTGCCCGGTTCAGGTGCGGGTGGTCGACGGCCGCGCCGTCGCCCTGCGCGGCAACCCGCACGCCAAGGCCAACCACGGCAAGATCTGCCCGCGCCCCCATCTGGCGCTCCAGCAGGTCTACGACCCCGACCGGGTGATGACGCCGCTCAAGCGCACCAACCCGAAGAAGGGCCGCACCGAGGACCCGAAATTCGTCCCGATCTCGTGGGACGAGGCGATGGGGACCGTCGCCGACAGGATGATGGAGCTGCGCAACGCCGGCGAGCCTGAGAAGTTCGTGCTGTTCCGCGGCCGCTACACCGGCCAGAACGCGCTGATGTACAACGACATGCCGAAGATCTTCGGCAGCCCGAACAACATCAGCCACTCCGCGATCTGCGCCGAGGGCGAGAAATTCGGGGCATTCTACACCGAAGGGCTCTGGGACTATCGCGACTACGACATCGGCTCGACGAACTACATGCTGTGCTGGGGCGCCGACCCGGTGTCCACGAACCGGCAGGTTCCGCACGCCATCAACTTCTGGGGCGCGATGCAGGACCGGGCGACCGTCGCGGTGATCGACCCGCGCCTGTCGGCGACGGCGGCCAAGGCGAACGAGTGGCTGCCGGTTATCCCCGGCGAGGACGCGGCGCTCGCAGTGGCGATGGCGCATGTGATCCTGACCGAAGGCAAGTGGAACAAGCGCTGGGTCGGCGACTTCATCGACGGCGAAAACCGCTTCAAGGTCGGCGAGACCGTGCCCGAGCAGGTCGCCCAGGCGCCCGCTTCGCCCGAGACGGCGACCGACGCGCAGCCCGAGATGGTTCCGATCTTCAACGAGATCCACACCCACGGCATCGTGAAGTGGTGGAACATCGAGCTGAAGGACCGCACGCCGGAATGGGCGGCGGAGCGGACCGGCATCCCCGCCGAGCAGATCCGGCGCGTGGCTCTGGGCTTTGCGGACGCGGCGCCCCGCTGCATCAGCTGGGTGTCCCCCGGCGCCTCGATGCAGGCGCGCGGCGGCTATGCTGCGCTGGCGGCGCATGCGCTCAACGGGCTCGTCGGCTCGACCGACGCGCGCGGCGGCACCATGGCGGCGCCGAAGAACGCCGGCACCCCGAGCGGCGACATCAAGCCCTATCAGGACGACCTCGCCGTCGCGCAGACCAAGCTGAAGAAGATCGACCAGCGCGGCACGCTCGCCCACCCCGTGCTGAATGGCGGCAAGAGCGGCGGCGGCGTTGTGACCAACGCGGCGGCCGACGGGATGCTCGCGAAGGACCCCTACGAGATCAAGGTCGTCATCGGTTACTGGTGCAACTTCAACTTCTCCTGCTCCGGCACGCATCGCTGGGACCAGGCGATGGCCGAATTGCCCTTCTTCGCCCATGTCACGACGCATATCGGCGAGATGACGATGTTCGCCGACATCGTGCTGCCGGCCTCGCACCAGATCTTCGAACGCTGGGGCTTCGTGAAGAACAAGCAGAACCTGCACAGCTACGTCTCGATCCAGCAGCCGATGGTCAAGAAGGTCGCCGACAGCAAGATCGACGAGACCGAGATCATGTGGCTGCTCGCCGAGAAGCTCGCCGAACGCGGCTTCGACAACCTGCTTCGCTACTACAAGGAGAGCTTCGCCGACCCCGAGACCGGCAAGCACCCCGAGACTCCGGAAGAATTCGCGGAGTTCAGCGTCAAGCAGATGACGCGCGAATGCTGGGACGCCACGCATGCGGACTACGGCAAGAACGGCGACGCGCTGCAAGGCTGGCAGGACTTCCTCGACAAGGGCGTCTGGAACTCGAAGCGCTACGAATACGATGCGCGCCTCGACAACTTCAAGACCGAGACGAAGAAGTTCGAGTTCTACAGCGAGACGCTGAAAAAGGCGCTCGCGGGCCATGCCGAGAAGCACAATGTCAGCATCGACGATGTGATGGAGGCGACCAACTACCTCGCGCGCGGCGAGCAGTGCTTCGTGCCCCACTTCGAACCGGCGCTGCGGCACGGCGACGAGGCGCAGTATCCGTTCATCTTCTTCGAGCACCGCTCGCGGCTCAACCGCGAAGGCCGCTCGCAGAACTGCACCTGGTATCAGGCCCACAAGAACTGCGATCCGGGCGACGAGAACTGGGACGACGTTCTGAAGATGAACCCGGTCGACGGCGCGCGGCTCGGCCTGAAGACCGGCGATCAGGTGAAGATCACCTCGACCACCGGCTCGATGACCGTGAACCTCAAGCTGTGGGAAGGCGTGCGGCCCGGCACGGTGACCAAGTGCTACGGCCAGGGCCACTGGGCGATGGGGCGCGTCGCCTCGAAGGAGTTCGGGCGGATCCCGCTCGGCGGCAACAACAACGACATCCTCTATCCCGAGTTCGAGCGTCTGAGCGGCTCGACGGCGCGCCATGGCGGTCCGTCGCGGGTGAAGATCGAGCGGGCCTGAGCCCCGAGAAAGGAGACACGCCATGTCCGCCAAGCGCTACGCCATGGTCATCGACCTGCACAAATGCGTGGGCTGCGCCGCCTGCGACATCGCCTGCAAGGCCGAGAACAACGTGCCCGTGGAGTTCCATTGGTCCAACCACATCACCGAGACCAGCGGGACGTTCCCGAACGTCAAGTACAAGTACATCCCGACGCTCTGCAATCACTGCGAAAACGCGCCCTGCGTGCAGAACTGCCCCACGACGGCGATGTACAAGAACGAGGACGGCCTCACCCTGCACAACGCCGACAAGTGCATCGGCTGCCGGCTGTGCCAGCTCTCCTGCCCCTACGGCGTGATCTGGTTCAACAAGGAAGAACCGCACAAGGTCTATGCGCAGGAAAGCGCGCCGATCGTGGCGGGCGGCGGCACCAGCACGGGCTTCCAGCTCGCGCAGATGCTCGACGCGCCGCTTCCCTATTACAATCCAGCCCGCGCCCAGACTTATGAGGGCGTGCGACCGCGGGGCGTGGTCGAGAAGTGCACCTTCTGCGACCACCGCCTCGCCGCCGGCGAGGACCCCGCCTGCGTCGTCGCCTGCCCTGCGGACGCGCGCATCTTCGGCGACATGAACGACCCCGAGAGCGGCCCCAGCAAGGCGCTGGCGCAGCACAAGCCCAAAGTGCTGCTGGCCGATCAGGGGACGAAGCCGCGCGTGTTCTACATCCGCGACTTCAGCTGATACGGACGACGAGAGACGGAAGATGGGGCCGGCGCGGAGACGCGCCGGCCCTTCGCGTTGCGGACCGCCGCGTCAGAGGCGCCGAAACGCCGCATTGCACATCGGATTGATGGGGTTTTACATGCATCATGACGCATATGCATGGAGGCGGATATGCCGCTGACCCCGATCCTCGCGGCGCTCGCCGATCCGACCCGGCTCGAGGCGATGCGCATCCTGCATGACGGCGGCGAGCATTGCGTGTGCGAGCTCATGGAGCGCCTCGGCGCCAGTCAGTCGCGCATGTCGCGCCACATGGGGACGCTGAAAGCGGCCGGTCTCGCGGTGGACAGGCGCGACGCGCAATGGGTGCGCTACCGGCTCAACCCCGATCTGACGCCCGAGCTGCGCGCGATGCTCGACGCGGTGATGGCGGCGGCGAAGGCCGCGCCATCGATCGAGGAAAGGAACGCGGCGTGAGCGTCCAGACAGTATTCGCCCCCCGCGCTTCGGCGCCCGACTGGCTGTGGCATGTGGGCGTCGCGGGATTTCTCGCGCTATGGTGGCTGGCCTATGGCCAACTCCTTCCGGTCTCGGAATGGGTCGTGGCGCTGACCTCGCTCGACCGCAACAGCCATTCCGGCGAGGCGCTGGCCTTCTTCGTCTACGACGTGCCGAAGGTGCTGCTGCTGCTGACGCTGGTGGTGTTCGTCACGGGCGTGCTGCGCAGCTGGTTCTCGCCGGAGAAGACCCGCGCGATGCTGGCGGGCCGGCGCGAGGCGCTGGGCTATCCGCTCGCGGCGACGCTGGGGGTGATGACGCCGTTCTGCTTGTGCTCGTCGGTGCCGCTGTTCATCGGCTTCGTCTCGGCGGGGGTTCCGCTGGGGGTGACGTTCTCGTTCCTGATCGCGGGGCCGATGGTCGGGCCGGTGGGGCTGGGGCTGCTGCTGGGGCTGGTCGGCTGGGAAGTGACGCTCGCCTATCTGGCGGTCGGCTTCACGATCGCCACGGTGGCGGGTTGGGCGATCGGGCGGATGAAGCTGGAAGGCTGGCTGCAGGACTGGGTGCGCGAACTGCACGCCGGTCCGCCGCCCGAGATCGCGCAGCGCGCGCTCACCATGGCCGACCGTTACCGCATCGGGCTGGAGCAGGTGCGCGAGATCGTCGGCAAGGTCTGGCCTTGGGTGGTCGGCGGCATCGCGGTCGGCGCGGCGATCCACGGCTACGTGCCGCATGAGTTGATGGCGCGGATCATGGGAAGCGAGGCGTGGTGGTCGGTGCCGGCGGCGGTGGGCGTCGGGGTTCCGATGTACACCAACACGGCGGGGATCATCCCGATCGTCGAGGCGCTGCTCGGCAAGGGCGCGGCGCTCGGCACGACGCTGGCGTTCATGATGAGCGTCATCGCTCTGTCTCTGCCCGAAATGGTGATCCTGCGGCAGGTGCTCACGCTGCGCCTGATCGGGGTGTTCGTCGGCGTGGTGGCGGCGGGCATCCTCGCGGTGGGCTTCCTGTTCAACGCGATCTTCTGAAGGAGCGAGACGATGAAGGACGTGAAGGTCTACGGCCCAGGCTGCGCGCGCTGCGAGAAGACCGCCGATATGGTCAGGGCGACCGCCGCGAAGCTCGGCGTTGCGGTTTCCGTCGAGAAAGTGACCGATGCGAGGTCGATCGCCATGGCCGGCGTGATGTCGACGCCGGGGATCAGCGTGGACGGCAAGCTGGTCCATGCCGGCGGCCTCCCGGACGCCGGCACGCTCGAAGGCTGGTTGTCGTGAGGATCGCGCTCGCCCTGCTGCTCGCCGCGGCCCCCTCGCTCGCCGCGGCGCTCGACATCCGGCAGGTGACCGACGGCGTCTGGGCGATCGTCGGCGAGAAGGAGCAGCGCAGCCCCGAAAACCTCGCCAACAACGCCACTTTCGGCCTTGTCGAGACCGACGAGGGCCTCGTGCTCGTCGATCCGGGCGGGTCGTGGAAGGGGGCCGAGGCGCTGCATGCGGCGGTCCGCTCGGTGAGCGACAAGTCGGTCGTCCTCGTCGTCAACACCGGCGGGCAGGACCATCGCTGGCTCGGCAACGGCTACTGGAAGGCGCAGGGCGCGCGCATCGTCGCGTCCGAGGCGGCGGTGGAGGACCATCGGACCCGCGGCGGGATGCAGATGACCATGCTCTCGCAGCTTCTGGGCGACGCGCTGGCGGGGACCGAGCCGGTCCATGCCGACGAGACCTTCGCCGAGGCGATCACGGTCGAGCTGGGGGGGCTGGCCTTCGAGATCGTCCATCCAGGCGCGGCCCACACGCCCGGCGACAGCTATGTCTGGGTGCCCGGGCGCGACACGGTCTTCACCGGCGACATCGTCTATGTCGAGCGCATCCTCGGCGTCGGCGAGCAGTCGTCGATCTCCGGCTGGCCCTCGGCCTTCGAGGCGATCGAAGCGCTCGACCCCGCCCATGTCGTGCCCGGCCATGGCGCCCCGACGACGCTCGCCCGCGCCCGCGCCGACACCTATGATTATCTGACCAACCTGCGTGCGCGGATCGCCGAACTGATCGAGGCGGGCGGCGACATCATGGCCGCGCCCGGCGTCGATCAGTCGGCCTTCGCCCATCTGGAGCAGTTCGAGGCCCTCGCCGGCCGCAACGCCCAGACCGCCTATCAGCAGATGGAATGGGAGTGACCGACGCGCCAGATCCAGTCATTCGATTGGTCTGCTCGGGTTTCTCCGGATCAGCGGCTGCGCCGTGAGTCGCCCTTCGGTCGGAGGTCGTGTCCCAGCGGGAGCCAGCCGCGCGCGAAGCCTCCGGCCCGGCGCAGCGCGCGGCCGGCGGCGCCGATGTGCGGCCATCGCCGGTCGACGGTCGAACTTCGGGTGGCCACACCCGGACCCTGACCCGCCGCCGCGCCCGCCCCGAAGCGCGGACTTGGACGCCTCGACCTACCGCGGCATCTCCGACCGCCGACCGACGCGTTTTTCGCGATGCGGCGAAAATGCGCCACCGCAGCACGTTTCCGCTTGGCCCCGTCCCCCGGCTGCGCCATAACGCCGCTATCCTACACAGCAAATGCGCACGCGCCCGGGGCCGCACATCGGCGGCGCTCCGGATCGGGCGCCCCCTGAGCGAAGGACGAGACAGTGCGGGCGATCGACTGGGCGCGGCTGCGCGACGAATGGTTCGGCAATGCGCGCAGCGACGTGGTCGCGGGGCTCGTCGTGGCGCTGGCGTTGATCCCCGAGGCCATCGCCTTCTCGATCATCGCGGGCGTCGATCCGAAAGTCGGCCTCTACGCCTCCTTCTGCATCGCGGTGGTGATCGCCTTCGCGGGCGGGCGGGCGGGGATGATCTCGGCGGCGACGGCGGCCACCGCCGTGCTGTTCATCACGCTGGTGAAGGAGCACGGGCTGCAATATCTGCTCGCCGCGACGATCCTCGCGGGCGTCCTCCAGATCGCGGCGGGCGCGCTCAAGCTCGGGCGGCTGATGCGCTTCGTCTCGCGCTCGGTGCTGACGGGCTTCGTCAACGCGCTGGCGATCCTCATCTTCATGGCGCAGCTGCCCGAGCTGATCGGGCAGCCCGTCCTCACCTGGGCGCTCGTCGCTGGCGGCATCGCGATCCTCTACCTGCTCCCTCTGGCGACCAAGGCGGTCCCCGCGCCGCTGGTGTGCATCCTCGCGATCACCGGACTGGTCATGTATTTCGGATGGGACGTGCGCACGGTGTCGGACATGGGCGCGCTGCCCGACGCGCTGCCGGCGTTCCTGCTCCCCGACATCCCGCTCACTTTCGAGACGCTCATGATCATCCTGCCGACCTCGGTCGCGGTCGCGGTCGTGGGCCTGCTGGAATCGCTGATGACGGCGTCCATCGTCGACGAACTCACCGACACCTCGTCGGACCGCAACCGCGAATGCGTCGGGCAGGGCGTCGCCAACATCGCGAGCGGGTTCATCGGCGGCATGGCCGGCTGCGCGATGATCGGGCAGTCGGTCATCAACGTGCAGTCGGGCGGGCGCGGGCGGCTCTCGACCTTCACCGCCGGGGCGCTGCTGCTGATCATGGTGGTGTTCCTCGGCGACTGGGTCGGGATCATCCCGATGGCGGCGCTGGTCGCGATCATGATCATGGTGTCGGTGGGCACGTTCTCCTGGTCGTCTCTGCGCAAGCTGCGCGAGCACCCGCTCAGCTCCAGCGTCGTGATGGTCGCGACGGTTGCGGGCGTGGTCGCCACCCACAACCTCGCCATCGGCGTGCTGATCGGGGTGCTGCTCTCTGGGGTGTTCTTCGCCGGCAAGATCGCGCAGATCTTCCGCGTGCGCTCGGAGCTGTCCGAGGACGGGCGGACGCGCGTCTATCGCGTCGAAGGGCAGCTCTTCTTCGCATCCGTTGAGGATTTCCTCGCCGCCTTCGACTTCCGCGAGGCGTTGGAGCGCGTCGTGATCGACGTCAGCGCGGCGCATGTCTGGGACATCTCGAGCGTCGCGGCGCTGGACATGGCGGTGCTGAAGTTCCGTCGCGAGGGCGCGGAGGTCGAACTTCGCGGCATGAACGCGGCGAGCGAGACGCTGGTGGACCGGCTGGCGCTGCACGACAAGCCGGGCGCGCTCGACAAGCTGATGGACCATTGAAGGAGGGACGGCGATGGGCAAGGTGCTCGCCTGCGTGGACGGCTCGGTCTACGCCGACAGCGTGATCGACCACGCGGCCTGGGCCGCGACGCGGCTGGAAGCGCCGGTGGAGCTCTTGCAGGTGCTCGGCCGGCGCGAGGCGGCGTCGTCGGACCGTTCGGGCCGGATCGTCGCGGGCGGGCGGCGCAAGCTGCTCGAACAGCTCGCCGCGCTCGACGCCGAGCGCGCCAAGCTCGCGCATGAGGAGGCCTGGCTCGCGCTCGGCGAAGGCAAGGCGCGGCTGGAGGCGGCGGGCGTGGGCTCCGTGACGGTCGCGCTGCGCCATGGCGACCTGCTGCCGACGCTCGACGAGCGCGAGGAGGACGCGGAGCTGGTGATCGTCGGCAAGCGCGGCGAGGCGGCGGATTTCGCGACGCTGCATCTGGGCTCCAACCTCGAGCGCATGGTGCGCAGCACGCGCCGCCCGATGCTGATCGCCGCACGCGCCTTCAAGCCGATCTCGCGCTTCCTCGTGGCCTTCGACGGCGGCCCCAGCGCGCTCAAGGCGGTGGACGCGATCTCGCGCTCGCCGCTCTTCGCCGGGCTCGGCGCGCTGCTGCTGACGGCGGGCGAGCCCACCTCCGCGACCCGCGCGGCGCTGGAGAAGGCCGAGGCGCAGCTGCGCGCGGGCGGCTTCGACGTCGAGGCGCGCGTCGCTCCGGGCCGCCCGGAGACGGTGATCGCCGAGACGGTCGAGCGCGAGGAATTCGGTCTGCTGGCGATGGGCGCCTACGGCCATTCCCAGCTGCGCGCGCTGGTCATCGGCAGCACCACCGCGGCGCTGATCCGCGCCTGCCGCGTGCCGATCGCCGTCTATCGTTGAGGCGCATCGGGCGGGACCCCATCGCTGAGGGGCTCTGCGCCTTTCCGGTCGGCGGCGTGCGCGGCGCATGTGGCGGCAAGCTGCTGGCCTGGCGGCTTCGGGCGACCGGGTCTCGGAGTTCGACGTCACCCCGGAGAGCGGGATCGACGTGCGCAGCCCCGAGGGCGCGCCTAGTGCGGCGGCCCTGTTTCGAGAGCGGTCGGCTGGAGATCGCGGGCGGCGGCGCCGAGCCGGAGGGGCGTTTCCGCGCGTTCCGCCGCGCCACCGCGCGCCGCGGCCCGGCGATCCGCCTCATCGCCTTCGCAAGGTCGACATGGAGCCGATCCGGCGCGCGGTCCCCGCGACCGCGCATCCCGGTTTGGCGGGGTCGCGCGACGGGGAATTGCAAGTTCCGCAAGTTGAGCGGCGGATTTGGCGTTTGCTCCCGGCGCGACGAGCCTCCAAGCTAGCCTGCAGGCGCATCAACGGGAGGACAAGATGCATCTGGCGCGGTTTCCGAGGATACGGCTCGCCCATCTGCCCACGCCGCTGGAGCCGCTCGAGCGCCTCAGCGCAGCACTCGGCGGCCCCGAGATCTGGATCAAGCGCGACGACTGCACCGGCCTGTCCACCGGCGGCAACAAGACCCGCAAGCTCGAATTCTTGATGGCCGAGGCGCGCGATCAGGGCGCCGACATCGTGATCACGCAGGGCGCCACCCAGTCGAACCACGCCCGCCAGACGGCGGCTTTCGCGGCGAAGCTCGGCGTGGACTGCCACATCCTGCTCGAGGACCGCACCGGCTCGAACGACCCCGCCTACACCGGCAGCGGCAACGTGTTCCTCGACTTCCTGCACGGCGCCACCGCCGAGAAGCGCCCGGGCGGCGGCGACATGAACGCCGAACTCGGCGTCGTGGCGGAGAAGCTGCGCGCCGAGGGGCGCAAGCCCTACGCGATCCCCGGCGGCGGCTCGAACCCCACCGGCGCGCTCGGCTACGTCGATGCGGCGCAGGAGCTGATGGCGCAGGCCGACGCGATGGGCCTCGCGATCGACCATCTGGTGCACGCCACAGGCAGCGCCGGCACGCAGGCCGGGTTGATCGTGGGGCTGAAGGGCGTCAACGCGCAGGTGCCGCTGCTCGGCATCGGGGTGCGCGCGCCGAAGCCCAAGCAGGAGGAGAACGTCTTCAACCTCGCCTGCGCGACCGCCGAGAAACTCGGCGTTCCGGGGATCGTGAAACGCGACGACGTGGTGGCGAACACCGATTACGTCGGCGGCGGCTACGGCGTGCCCACCCCCGGCATGGTCGAGGCGGTGGAGATGTTCGCCCGGCTCGAAGGCGTGCTGCTCGACCCGGTCTATTCCGGGAAGGGCGCGGCGGGGCTGATCGACCTCTGCCGCAAGGGTTATTTCCGCAAGGGCGAGCGCGTGGTGTTCCTGCACACGGGCGGCGCCGCGGGACTTTTCGGCTATGTTTCGACGTTCGACTACCCCCGACCCCGCGCGGCGTGACGCGGGAGAAACCGACAGGAGAGATCATCCAGATGAAACGCACCCTCGCAGCCCTTTGCGCCGCCCCTCTGCTCGGAGCCGCGCTCGCGGCGGTCGGCCTCGCGGCCCCCGCTTCGGCGCAGCTCACCGGCACGCTCGCCAAGATCGACGCGGCCAATGAAATCGTGATCGGCCATCGCGAGACCTCGATCCCCTTCGCCTGGATCGAGTCGGACGGCTCCGCGCCCAAGGGCTATTCCGTCGATCTGTGCCTGCGCATCGCCGATGCGGTGAAGGAGACGCTCGGCAAGCCCGATCTGGGCGTGCGCTTCGTCCCCGTCACGCCGCAGACCCGCATCCCGCTGCTGGCCAACGGCACCATCGACATCGAATGCGGCTCGACCACCAACAACCTCACCCGTCAGGAGCAGGTCTCCTATCTGCCGGTCACCTTCATCACCGGCACCAAGCTGCTGGTGAAGAAGGACAGCGGCATCACGACGATGGCCGACCTCGTCGGCAAGCGGATCGGGCTGGCGCAGGGCACCACCAATGAGCGCGTGATCAAGGCCGCCATCGAGGCGCAGGGCCTCGACGTCGACGTGCTCAACGTCAAGGACCACGCCGAGGGCTTCCTGTCGCTCGAGACCGATCGGGTGGACGCCTATTCGACCGACCACATCCTGCTCTACGGGCTGATCACCAAGGCGCGCAATCCGCAGGACTACGCCGTGGTCGGCGACTTCCTGTCCTACGACCCCTACGCGCTGATGGTGCGGCGCGACGACAGCGCCTTCCAGCTTCTGGGGACCAAGGTGCTGGCCGATCTGTTCCGCACCGGCGAGATCCGCGAGATCTACGCCAAGTGGTTCGAGCCCTTCCCGACCAACGCCGACGTCTCCGAGCCGCCGACCGAACTGCTGCAGGCGGCGTGGCGGCTGAACGCGCTGCCCCAGTAAGCGGAGCAGGAACCGGCGCACGGCCCGGCGCGCGACGCGCCGGGCCGCATTCGGGGCGGGGCCGATGCAATACAACTGGAACTGGGGTGTCCTCTGGCAGGAGCCCTATCTCGGCTGGTTGATCTCCGGCGTCGGCTGGACGCTCGCCGTCTCGCTCGCCGCATGGGTGATCGCCTTCGCGCTCGGCTCGGTGGTGGGCGTGGCGCGCACGCTGCCCAATCGCTGGATCGCGGGCGCCGCCACCGTCTATGTCGAGCTGTTCCGCAACATCCCGCTGCTGGTGCAGCTGTTCCTGTGGTATTTCGTCGTCCCCGAACTGCTGCCGGCGGAGTGGGGCCGCTGGGTCAAGCGCGACATGCCGCTGCCCGAATACACCACCGCCGTGGTGGGTCTGGGCTTCTACACCGCCTCGCGCGTGGCCGAGCAGGTGCGATCGGGCATCCAGTCGATCCCGCGCGGGCAGAGCATGGCGGGCTACGCCAGCGGCCTCAGCACCGCCCAGCTCTACCGCCACATCCTGCTGCCGGTCGCCTATCGGCTGATCGTGCCGCCGCTCACGTCGGAATTCCTGACGATCTTCAAGAACTCCTCGCTGGCTCTGACCATCGGCGTGCTGGAGCTGACGGCGCAGAGCCGCCAGATCACCGAATACACTTTCCAGGGCTTCGAGGCGTTCACGGCGGCGACCGTGATCTACGTCGTCATCACGCTGACGGTGACGGCGGGGATGACG
Source organism: Rubrimonas sp. (assembly GCF_036788415.1). Taxonomy (NCBI): domain Bacteria; kingdom Pseudomonadati; phylum Pseudomonadota; class Alphaproteobacteria; order Rhodobacterales; family Paracoccaceae; genus Rubrimonas; species Rubrimonas sp. Next base: position 13,244 of record NZ_DAIQNN010000040.1, read on the forward strand.
CTGGTCGAGCGCCGGGCGCGGATGCCCGGCTTCATCGCCGGGGGGCGCTGAGCGATGGATTTCGACCTCGGCGTGATCGTCCAGTCCCTGCCCTTCCTGATGCAGGGGCTCGGCCTGTCGCTGCTGCTGACCGTGCTGGCGGCGGCGGGCGGCATCGTGATGGCGGTGTTTCTCGCGCTGATGCGGCTGTCGGGCTACCGGGCGCTGTCGCTGATCGCCGCCGCCTACATCAACTTCTTCCGCTCGATGCCGCTGATCCTCGTGATCTTCTGGTTCTTCTTCCTCGTGCCGCTGATGATCGGGCGGCCCGTGGGCGGGTTCTATTCGGCGCTGATCGCCTTCACCCTGTTCGAGGCCGCCTATTACGCCGAGATCGTGCGCGCCGGCATCCAGTCCGTGTCGCGCGGGCAGGTGGCGGCGGGCTATGCGACGGGGCTCGGCTACGGCCAGACCATGCGCTTCATCGTGCTGCCGCAGGCCTTCCGCAACATGACGCCCGTGCTGCTGACGCAGGCCATCGTGCTGTTTCAGGACACCAGCCTCGTCTTCGTCGTTTCGCTGCGCGATTTCATGACCGCCAGCACCATCGTCGCCCGCAACGAGGGCCGGCTGATCGAGATGTATCTGTTCGCGGCGGCGGTCTATTTCGTCATCTGCTTCGCCGGCTCGCTCTATGTCCGCCGCCTCCAGAGGAAATTCGCCCGATGATCGAGATGCGCGACGTCAGCAAGTGGTATGGCGACTTTCAGGTGCTGAAGAGCTGCTCGACGCGCGTCGCGCAGGGCGAGGTGGTGGTGGTGTGCGGGCCGTCCGGTTCCGGCAAGTCCACGCTGATCAAATGCGTGAACGGGCTGGAGCCCTTCCAGAAGGGCGCCATCGCGGTGGACGGCGTCTCGGTGGGCGACCGCAAGACCAACCTCACGAAGCTGCGCGCGCGCATCGGCATGGTGTTCCAGAATTTCGAGCTCTACCCGCACATGACGGTGGCGCGGAACATCCGGCTCGCGCAGGAGAAAGTGCTGGGCCGCTCGCCAGAGGAGGCGCAGGCCAAGGCGATGGCGCTGCTCGAGCGCGTCGGCCTGTCCGATCAGGCCGACAAGCACCCCGGCCAGCTGTCGGGCGGCCAGCAGCAGCGCGTCGCCATCGCCCGCGCGCTGGCGATGGACCCCATCGCCATGCTTTTCGACGAGCCGACTTCCGCGCTCGACCCCGAGATGATCAACGAAGTGCTGGAAGTGATGGTGGAGCTCGCGCAGGAGGGGATGACCATGATGGTCGTCACTCACGAGATGGGCTTCGCGCGCAAGGTGGCGCATCGGGTGGTGTTCATGGATGGCGGCGAGATCGTCGAGGACGCCGCCAAGGACGCGTTCTTCGGCGCGCCGCGCAGCGAGCGGGCGCAGAAGTTCCTCTCCAAGATCCTGCACCACATCTGAGGGGCCGCGCGGGCGGATCAGAACTCGGTCGCCGCGGCGAAGCCGAGGGCGAGGCCCAGCAGGACGAGCGTCAGGATGACCAGCATCGCCACATAGCGGGCGTCCACCTCCAGGATGCGCGCGAGGTTCGTGCGCAGGCCGAGCGCCGCGATGGCGGCCAGCAGGCAGCCTTGCGACAGCGCCGCGCCCTGCGCGACCACCCAGCCGGGGACGAGGCCAGTGTTGGCGAGCGCCGCGAGCGCCGCGAACACCAGCAGGAACCAGGGCGGGCGCATCGAGGCGCCGCCGCCGCTGCGCACTGCGAGCGCGGCGATCACGAGAACGAGCGGCAGCAACGCCACGCGCAGCATCTTCACGAAGGTCGCGAGCACGCCGACTTCGGGGCTGACCGAATGGCCCGCGCCCGCCACTTGGGCCACGTCGTGGATGGTCGCGCCGATCAGGAAGGCAGTCTCGGTCGGGCCGAAGCCGAGCGCGCGGAACAGCATCGGATAGGCGACCATCGCCACGGTCGAAAGCAGCGTCACCCCGGTGATCACGAGCAGCGTGTCGGCCTCGCGATCCTTGCGCGGGGGCAGGACGCTGGCGATGGCGAGCGCGGCCGAAGCGCCGCAGACCGCCACGGCCCCGCCCGAGAGCAGCCCGAAGCTGAGCCGCCGGCCGAACAGGTAGGACAGCGCCACCCCCGCCCCGAGCGTGGCCAGCGTCAGCGCGCCTGTGGCGAGCGCGGGCGCCCAGCCGAGTTGCGCCACGTCGTCGAGGCCGAGCCGCAGACCCATCAGCGCGACGCCCCAGCGCAGCAGGCTCTGCGAGGCGAAGACAACGCCCTCGGCGCAGGCGGGCTGGTCCGCCAGCTGGTGCAGCGACATGCCGATCAGCAGCGCGAACAGCATGACCGGCGCGCCGTAGCTCTCGGACAGGAAGGCCGCCGTCGCCGCGACCACGCCCGCCAGCAGGACGCCCCGCGCCATCGGGGCCGTCGCCCCGCCGCGCATCGCCGCCAGCGCGTCGGCGAGACGGCGCATCGGTCAGGCGGCTTTCTGGCGGGCGGAGGGCATCGCGGCGGCTCCCGACTTGACGAGAACGCCACTTAGCACCTTGGAGATTTCGGATCGACGCGAAATCATGCATCGTGAGTTGCGGTTTGCGCATGATGGGGGCAAGCGATGCGCCATGACTGGATCGCCGACATTCTCGCCGTGATCGACGCGGGCTCATTCGCGCGGGCGGCGGAGGCGCGCAACGTCACCCAATCCGCCTTCACAAGGCGGATCGACGCGATCGAGGCGGCGCTGCGCGGCCCCCTCTTCGACCGCCGCCGCAAGCCGGTCGCCCTGCTCCCGGCGGCGCGCAGCCTCGAGCCGGGGCTGCGTCGGGCGCTGCAAGTCCAGACGAGCCTGTTGCAGGAAGCCGCCGAACTGGCGGCGGGGGGCGGCTCGATCACGCTGGCCTGCCAGCACGCGATCAGCGCCACAGTGTCGCCGGCGCTGGTGCGCGCGCTGGCGGAGGCGGGGTTCGAGCCCGTGCGCATCCGGTCGGGCAACCGCGACGACTGTCTGGTGATGCTGCTCTCCGGGGCCGCGGATCTCGCAGTCAGCTACGCAAGGGCGGGCGGCGCGCCCGAGACCGCCGCGGGCTTCGAGGAGCGCGCGATCGGCGGGGACCGGCTGATCCCGGTCGCCCATCCCGCGTTGTGGCGGCGCCCCGACGGGCGGTTGCCGGTGGTGGCCTATCCGCCGGAGGTGTTCTTCGGCGCGCTGGTGGGCGAGCTGTGGCGCGAGCTTCCCGAGGGCGTCGTTCCCCATCGACGCGCCGAGACGGCGCTGACGCTCGCGGCCTATCGCTACGCGCTCGACGGTCTCGCCGTCGCCTGGCTGCCGCTGGCGCTGGTGGCCGAGGACCTCGCGGCGGGCCGGCTGCGGCGCCCCGACGACGCCGGGCCCGACCTTCCGCTCGACATCCGTCTGATCCGCCTCGGCGGCGCGGGGCGCGAGACCGCCCGCAGGGGGTGGGAGGTGATCCTCGGGGCCTCCGCCAGTCCGGGCGGCTCAGAACGCATCCCATAGGGCGCGTCCCACCGGGTCGAGGCGGTCGGGCGAGCAGAAGAGCGAGATCGTCAACCGCGCGACCCAGCTCGGCCCACCCATCTTCACGAGCTGGCCGGAGGCGAGCTCCGCCTCGATCGACAGGGCGGGTAGCCACGCCACGCCGCCCCCCGCCAGCACGCGGCGTTTGTGCGCCTCGGCGAGCGCGTCCATGTAGCGGATGTCGAGCGCGGTGTCGCGCTGGCCGATGGTGCGGTCCACGACTGCGCCGAGGAATGTGTCGGGGTCGTAGGCGAGAAAGGGGACGGGCGCCCGGCCCGGGCCGCCCAGCGTCCAGCCGTTGAGAATAGCCGCGTCCTGCCGGGCGACCGGGATCAGGTCCTCGACGGCGACGTCCTTGCGGGCGAAGCGCGTCTCGTCGAGGCTCGGCGCGACGTGCTGGTTGCGGTAGATGAGCAGGAACTCGCAGGCGCCATCGGTGAGCAGCTGGCAGCAGGCCGCCATGCTGTCGGACAGGATGCGGGTGCGCAGGGCGGGCATCGCGGCTTCCATCCCGGCCAGCCGCGGCTGCAGGTAGTTGAGCGAGATCGCGTGCAGCGCCGCGATGCGCTGGAGCGGCAGCTTGCTGCGGTCGGCGGCGCGGATCGCCTGGCGCGCATCGGTCAGCTGGGCCAGCGTCTCCTGCGCCGTGGCGAGGAACTGCCGGCCCGCAGGCGTCAGCCGCACCGGATAGCTCGACCGGTCCACCAACGCGGCCCCGACCCAGGATTCCAGCGACTTGATCCGCCGGCTGAGCGCCGATTGCGTGACGTTGCGCTCCTCCGCGGCGCGCGAGAAGTTCAGCGTGCGGCCGAGGCAGACGAAGTCGATCAGCCAGGTCGTGTCCATCGCGCCCTCCCGGGAAGGCCGTTGCGCCGATTTCATGCGACGCGCCGAACTATGCGCGATCGGAATGATTTTTTGAAACATAAGCATTGGCGTCCGCCGGATCGACTCGCCTACGCTCGGCCCGTCCCGCCCTCAGCAGGGCCCACAGCCGGCGCCGGGAGGCCTTCCCGGACGACCGCGCGACATATCAACGGGGTTTCCGAAATGACGCAGACGTTCGAGACCGCTCTTCGCGCCACCGCCCTTTCGGGAGGCCTCGCCACGTGCCTCTCGATGGGCCTCGCCATGGGCCTCGCCCTGCCGGCGGCGGCCAAGACGACGATCCGCCTCTCCACCTATGTGAACGAGATCGACATCCGCCACGAAGGCTTCGCGCATTTCGCCGCGCTCGTCGCCGAGCGCACCGGCGGCGAAGTGGAAATTCAGATCTTCCCCTCCGCGACGCTGCACGCATGGTCCGAAGGCGTGGACGCGCTGCAGGGCGGGGTGTCGGACGTCAGCTGGATCCCGGCGGACTCGCGCCTGCCCTGCTACCGCGTCACCTCGCTCTATCCGGCCGCGGTCGATCTGGAGAACCAGATCGCGATGGACGCCGCCTATGCCGACCTCATCCGCGACGAAGCCGCCGCGGCGGGGCTCGTGCCGCTGTTCAACTCGAACTACTCCTACGATCAGGAGTGGTGGTTCGACGAGCCGATCGCCAGCCTCGGCGACCTCAAGGGCCGTCAGGTCCGCTCCATCGGGCCGCTGGTCAGCATGATGATCGAGAGCTGGGGCGGCGCGCCTGTATTCGTGGCGCCGAGCGAAGTGTTCCAGTCGGCCGAGCGCGGCGTGGTCGACGGCATCAACATGGGCGTCGCCACCTATTCGAGCTGGCAGCTCTGGAGCGTGATGCCCTACATGGTCAACGCAAGCCTGTTCTACGGCAACATCATCTACATGATGAACGCCGACGTCTTCAATTCGCTGACCCCCGAGCAGCAGACGATCCTGACCGAGGCCGCCGTCGAGACCGAAGCCTGGCTGAAGCCCCGCTACGAGGCGTGGGTCGATCAACGCGTCGGCAATGCGGTGATGGCGGGCGGCGGCGCGGCGGTGTCGCTCGGCGCCGAGGAGCGGGCGGCGCTGCTCGGGAGCGTGCAGACGAAGTGGAACAGCGAAGTCGAGGCAGCCTGCGGGCCGGAGAAGGCCCGCGCGATCCTCGACCTGTTCGCCGCCAACGCGCGCTGACCGCCGGGGCCGGGGGGCGCGCGCTGTCCGCAAGGGGCGGCGCGCCCCTCTCCGGCCCGACCGCTCGAGAAAGGGGGGCCTGCATGGCGCAACTCGACAGCGCGATCCGCAGCGCCGAACGTCTGGTGGTCTGGCTCGCCGCCGCCGGGGCGGGGATCATCCTCGTGCAGATGGTGTGGATCAGCTACGGCGTGTTCACTCGCTACGCGCTGAGAGCGCCGGACCGGATGGTCACCGAGGCGACGGCGCTGCTGCTGTTCCCGGTGGCCTTCGCAGGCCTCGCCTATGCGCTGCGCGAGGACGCCTATCCGCGCGTCACGCTGCTGACCGACCGCCTGCCGCAGCGCGCGCGCAAGGCGGTCGCGATCCTCAATCTCGCGCTCATGCTCGGCGTCGGCGCGTTCTTCGCGCTGGCGGCGGCGAATGCGACCGTGCGCGCCTTCGGGTCGGGGGCGTCGTCGGAGATCCTGCTCTGGCCGCGCTGGGCGTTCTGGGCGCCGGGGGCCGCCTCGCTGATCCTCTTCTCCGTCTATGCGGCGCTGCGCCTCTTGCGCGCCGCGCTGACGCCCGCGCGGGAGTTCTGAGCGATGGAATGGTGGGAAGTCGGGCTCGGGCTGCTCGGACTGCTGGTGCTGCTGATCGGCCTCGGCCTGCCGATCCCCTTCGCGCTGGCGGCGGCGTCGCTGCCCTTCCTGTGGCAGATCCAGAGCTTCCAGACCTCGCTCGTCTCCTCGCAGCTCAAGCTGTGGAGCGTCTGGATCAACTACATCCTGCTGGCCGTGCCGCTGTTCGTGTTCCTCGGCGAGCTGATCGGACGGTCGGAGATCGGGCCGCGGCTCTACCGGTTCCTGCATCAGGGCGTGCGGGTGCGCGGCTCGGCCGCCTATGGCTCGATCGGCGCCTGCGCGGGGTTCGGGGCGGTTTCGGGCTCGTCGATGGTGGGCTCGCTGACCATCGGCGGGGTCGCGCTGCCCGAGATGCTGCGCCTGGGCTATGGCAAGGAGCTGTCCTCCGGCGTGCTGGCGGCGGGCGGGACGCTCTCGGTGCTGCTGCCGCCGAGCCTGATCCTGCTGTTCTACGGCATCGTCACCGACCAGAGCATCGGCGACCTGTTCATCGCGGGCGTGATCCCGGGTCTGGTGCTCGCGACGCTGTTTTGCGTCGTCGTGCTGATCTGGGGCGTTCTTTACCCCGACGACATCCCCGACAGCGAGCGGGCGGGCCGCATGGGCGTCCTCCGGATCGCGGCGACAGTGGGGCCGATCGCGCTGATCGCCCTCGTCATCACGGTGGCGATCTACGGCGGCATCGCGACGCCGACCGAGGCGGCGGCGGTGGCCGCGCTGCTGACGGTGATCCTCGCCTTCGGCGTCGGCGGACTCAGGTGGCGGGGTTTCAAGGACGCGCTGTTCGCGACCATGCGCACGATGGGCTATCTGGGCCTGCTGCTCTCGGCCGGCACGCTGTTCGGCTTCGTGCTGACCTATTACCGGGTCCCCTACGAGGTGACGCAGCTCTTTCTCGGCTTCGACCTGTCGCCCTATGCGGTGCTGGCGCTGGTTCTCGTGTTCTACGTCTTATTGGGGATGTTTCTGGAACCTGTGTCGATGACCTTCATCACTCTGCCGACGATCTTTCCGCTGATGGCGGCGGCGGGGTTCGACCTGATCTGGTTCGGCGTGGTCTACACCGTCACCATGGAGATCGCAGTGCTTACTCCGCCAGTGGGGCTCAACCTCTACGTCATTCAGGGGATCAGCCGCGACAAGGTGAGCATCGGCGAGGTGATCCGCGGCTGCCTGCCCTTCATAGGCGCGCTGCTCTTGCTGATCGCCGTGTTGATCGCCGTCCCGCAGACGGCGCTCTGGCTGCCCGAGCGGATGCGATGACGCTGGCGGAGGTCGGCGGGGCGGATCGCACGCGGCGGGCGACTGCGGCGGGGCCGACGGTCGTTCTGCTGCACGGCTATCTCGGCGGGTCCGCGCAATGGTCTGAACTGGAGGAGGCGCTCTCGGCGCGGTTCAGGATGGTGACGCCGGACCTCCCGGGTTTCGGGCGCGCGCGCGAGGCTGCCGCCCCGGCGTCGATCGAGCGGTTCGCCGAGCATGTGATCGCCGATCTGACGGCCCGCGGGATCGACAGCTTCGCGCTGGTCGGCCATTCGATGGGCGGCATGATCGCGCAGGAGGTCGCACGCGCGATCCCCGACCGCGTGGAGCGGCTGGTGCTCTACGGCACCGGCGCGCTGGGCTGCATGCCCGACCGCTTCGAGCCGATCGAAGCTTCTCTCGACCGGCTGGGTCGCGAGGGCGTGGCGCGGACCGCCCGCCGGATCGTCGCCACATGGCTCGCGCATGGCGAGGCCGACCCCGCCTTCGAGACTCTGTGCGCCATCGGCGCGCAAGCGGACGCCGAGGCGGCGCGCCTGGGACTCAACGCGATGGCGCTCTGGGACGGACGCGCCGCCCTGTCCGAACTGACCATGCCGTCGCTGATCATCTGGGGCGAGCGCGACCGATCCTATCGTTGGGCCCAGATCGAGCAGCTTTGGAGGGCGCTGCCGGGCGCATCGCTCGCCGTGATACCGGGAGCGTCGCATGCGGCGCATGTCGAGAAGCCGCTGCTCTTCCGCCTCATCCTCGAGGACTTCCTGAACGGCGACGGCTGACGCGAGCGTCGCGACGGACGCCGCCCGCTTCGTCTTAGCCCGTTGAAGTCACTGCGTCAGATGGGCTTGTCTCTCTCGCATCCGAGAGGCAGCGCGGAATGCGCCCGACTCCGGCGAGCTGGCGCTCGGCGATCTCGCGGAGCGAGCCCATCGGCGCGAGGGCGCGGGCGACGCGCGCGGATTCCCCCAGGAGCGCGGCCCCTGCGCCGGTTGACATGCGCCTCGCCCGGCCGCACCTGTTCCCGGGCGACGACCGGAGCAATGTCGGCTGAGCCGGTGGACGCGACCCGGATGGAAACCCGGAGGCCGAAAGACCGCCATGTCGGAGACGATCCTCGCCCAAGAGCCCGCAATCCGGCTCGCCGCCTTTCTCGGCGTGCTCGCCGCCATGGCGCTGTGGGAGGTCGCGGCCCCGCGCCGCCGGCGCGAGATCCCGCGCGTGATCCGCTGGACCAACAATCTCGCCCTCGTCGTCCTCGACACCGCGATCCTGCGACTGACCTTCCCGATCCTCGCCGTCGGCCTCGCGGTCATGGCGGAGGAGCGCGGCTGGGGGCTTTTCAACAATGTCGACGCGCCGGCATGGCTCGCGATCCTCGTCTCGATGCTGCTGCTCGACCTCGCCATCTACCTGCAGCATGTGATGTTTCACGCCGTGCCGGGGCTCTGGCGGCTGCACCGGATGCACCACGCCGATCTCGACTTCGACGCCACCACCGGGCTGCGCTTTCACCCCATCGAAATCCTGATATCGATGGCTATCAAGCTAGCGGCGGTGGCGGCGCTCGGCCCGCCCGCCGTGGCGGTGCTGCTGTTCGAAGTGCTGCTGAACGCCACGGCGCTGTTCAACCACGCCAACATCGACCTGCCGCGCCCCGTGGATCGCGTGCTGCGGCTCTTCGTGGTGACGCCGGACATGCACCGCGTGCACCATTCGGTCGATCCGGTCGAGACCAACTCGAATTATGGGTTCAACCTGCCCTGGTGGGACCGACTGCTCGGCACCTACCGCGCTCAGCCGGCGAAAGGCCACGAGGGCATGGACATCGGCGTCGAGCAGTTCCGCACGGAGCGCGACCTGTGGCTCGACAGGATGTTGGTCCAGCCCCTGCGCGGCCCGGCCAGCGGCTCCGCCCTCGACCCGCGGATCGCTGCGGCGAAGGCCGCAGCGCCGGCGCGGCCGGAGAGGGTCCGCGCCTGAGGCCCGACGCATTCCGTCCCTCGGGACATCGCGATCTGAACCTGCCGACCTTTGGGTCGGCAGGTTCTCGATCCAAGGATGAATGTCAGGCAGTGCAGACGAATTGGCTCAAGATGAAGCCGATGGCGCTGGCGAAGAAGGATTCGACGTTGGTCCTCGTCTTTTCGCAGCGCAGGGCGGTGCGCTTGAAGCGCTTGATCTTCCCGACGGCCTGCTCGATCCGGGCGCGACGGCGTTGGCCCAGGGCCGCGACCCGGTCGGCCGTCATTTTCCCGCGGCGCGGCATTGCGGGGATTGCGGCGCGCTCGAACTGTTCGGCGATGAGCGCGACGGCGGTCGAACCAGTGGGCCGCGTCCCGGTTGGCGGTGCGGCTGACGGGTAAGCGAGACGCCGCCGCCAGCACGATGAAGCTCGACACGAGGTTGAGCGCCACCGCCTCGCGCGCAGTATCAGTATAGCGCAACGCGCCCACCGGCGCGGGCAGCCGGAATTGGGCCCCGCCCAGCCCGATCAGCCCGGCCGCCGTGCCGACCGCCGCGCCGAGGCCGAAGGAGAGGACGGGTTTGTGGATACGGTTCATTCCGCCGCCCGTCGGCGATCGGGCGCGCGGGCGACATGGTCGCGCGCCACGGACATGGATTTGAGGATGGCGTGGACCGTCTCGCCCGGTTGCAGGGCGAGTTGATCCGCCGCGCGACGCGTGATGCGGGCGAGAATTTCATGGTCCCCGACAGCGACATGCACCATCACACCCGGTCCGTGACCGGGCACGATCCGGGCGACCCGCCCAGCGAGGATATTCTGCGCCGACAGCCCTTCCGGACGGCTGCGCGCCAGGATCACCTCATGCGCCACGATGCGGACCCTGACACGGGCTCCCGGCGCCCCCTCCACGGCGGGGAGGAACAGGGGCCCGGTGGGCGCCTCCAGCCGGGTCAGACCGTCGGCCAGGTGCTCGGCCACGGTCGCGGGCAGCATCGCGGCGAGTTCCCGGATGCCCATGGCGCGGAGCGCGCCCGCATCGGCCATCACCTCCGCCGTCGTGCCGGCGCGGATGACGCGGCCCTCTTCGATCACCACCATGCGGTCGGCCAGAAGCTGCGCCTCGTTCACGTCATGGGTGACGAGCACCACCGGCATCTGCAGATGCGCGCGCAGCGCGATGACCTCGCCGTAGAGCTTCTCCCGGGTGGCCCGATCCACCGCGGAGAAGGGTTCGTCGAGCAGCAGCGCCTGCGGCCGGCGCGCCAGCGCGCGCGCCACCGCCACGCGCTGCTGCTGACCGCCGGAGAGTTGCGCGGGCCTGCGGGCGGCCAGACCGTGCAGGTTCACCAGATCGAGCAGCCGTTCCGCCTCCGCCCGGTCGGCCCGGTCCATGGCCGCCATGACGTTCTGCGCGGCCGTCATGTGCGGAAACAGCGCGTAGTTCTGGAACACCAGCCCCACGCGGCGGCGGTGCGTGGGCAGGTTCACCCCCGCCGCGGTGTCGAGCCACGTGGCTCCATCGACAGTCACCCGCGCCACCTCGGGCCGCCAGAGCCCGGCGATGGTGCGCAGGAGCGTCGTCTTGCCGGACCCGGAATGTCCGACCAGCGCCAGAAGTTCGCCCGGCTCCACGCGGAAGGCCACGCCCAGCGGGATAGGCGCGTCGGCCTGCGCCATGACCTCGAGCGCCATTAGCCAAGCCCCCTCATCCCAGACGCCTGCCGACGCGCGCCGACAGGGCGAAGGTTATCGCGATGGAGAAAAGGCTGATCGCCACCAATACCGCCGACATGATGCCCGCGCTGCGGTCGTCGAACCCCTGCACCTTGTCATAGATCGAGATGGCGATGGTCCTGGTCTCGCCGGGGATCGAGCCCCCGACCATCAGGACGATGCCGAATTCGCCCAGCGTATGGGCGAAGGTGAGAACCATCGCCGTCATAAGCCCGGGCCAGGCCAGCGGCAATTCGACCTTCCACAAGGACCGCAGGGGCGACATGCCGCAGCAGGCGGCAGCCTCGCGCACCTCGCTCGCGATGGCCTCGAATCCGCGCTGCGCGGGCTGAATGGCGAAAGGCAGGTTGAAGACGACCGAGGCCAGCACCAGCCCCTCGAAGGTGAAGACAAGCTGATGCCCGAAGGTGTCCTGCCAGACCTGCCCGATCGGCGAGTTCCGCCCTAAGGCCACCAGCAGGTAAAAGCCGAAGACCGTCGGCGGCAGAACCAGCGGCAGCATCACCAGCGCCTCGACGAGCCTCTTGCCGCGGAACCGGCGCCAGGCGAGCCACCGCCCCATCAGCACGGACACCGGCAGGAGGATCGCCACGGTCCAGCCGGCCAGCCGCAGCGACAGGAAGAGCGCCTCCCAGTCCACCCGTCACCCCTCGGGCAGCACGAAGCCGTACCGCTCCATGATCTCGCGCGCCGGGGGGGACTGCATGTAGGCGTAGAAGGCCTCGGCAAACGGACCCGCGCCCGTCAGCAGCGCCATGCGCTGGCGCAAAGGCTCGTGGTAGTCCTCGGGGATCAGATCGTAGCTGCCCCGCGCGGCGACTTCGGGCGCAAGCGCGAGCGACAACGCGATGATGCCGCCCTCGGCATTGCCCGAGAGCGCGAATTGCGCCGCCTGGCTCACGTTCTCGCCCAGGACAAGGAAGGGCTGGATGTCCTCCCACAGCCCGGCGTGCTGCAACGCCTCGCGCGCGCGCATGCCATAGGGCGCGTGGTCGGGGTTGGCGATCGCGAAACGGGTGATGCGCCCCTCGGCCAGCGCGGCCCGCAGGCTTTCGAGCGATCCGTCGGGCGTCAGCGTGGACCCCGGCGGCGCCTTCGCCACGATCCGACCGACGGCGTAAAGATCGCCTTCATCTCGCGTAAAGCCGTCGCGGTGCAGTTCCTCGATGAAGCGCTCGTCGGCCGCCATGAAGATCTGGAACGGCGCGCCCTCGCGGATTTGGCGGGCGAAGTTCCCCGTCGAGCCCATCGAGAGGCGCACCTCGATGCGCGTCTCGGCGGTGAAGGCTTCGGCGATCTCCGCGACGGCGAATTGCAGGTCCGACGCCGCGGCGACGACCGGCGGCTCGTCCTGAGATCGAGCGGGCGCGGCGGTCAGGACGAGAGTCGATATTGCCGCTAGAATATATCGATGGGCGAAGGCAAGCGGCATGGACGACTCCCTCCTGATGTGTTTCGCTGAAAATATCGCGGCAAGACACGTCGCCGCGCAAGCGTTATCTTCCTTCGGGAATATCCTTCAGTCTGCCACGCAGATCGGCGAGCCGCCCGGCGCCGGCCTCGGCCGACTCGCGCTCGAAGGCGCGGTAAAGCTCCACGACCTCGCGCCCGGCCTGCGTCAGCACCGCACCCCCGCCCCCCTGCCCGCCGCGCGTGCTTTCCACGAGCGGATCGCGGAACATCGCGTTCAGCGTCCCGACCAGTTCCCAGGCGCGCTTGTAGCTCATCCCCATCTCGCGCCCGGCCGCGGCGATCGAGCCGCAGCAATCAATCCGTTCCAGCAATTCGGCCTTTCCAGGGCCGATCATCTCGGCGTCGCCAAACACGATGCGGATGCGAAGACGGGGGCGTTTGGTGTTGTCATTCATATCGGCAGGATGAATCCTCGCCAGACGATGCGCAAGCGGCCTGAACGCGGTCGCGCCCCTGGTGTCGCTTTGCACGCGCCGCTCAGCGATGGGCAGTCCGAGGAACTCCCGGTCTCCCCCGACCGGCATCGTCTCGAGGATGTGGTCGCGCGACAGGCAGGCGAGCGGCAGTGTCCGGTTCGCTCGTTGGCGCGCCCAGTGGCAGAGCCTTCCGAAGACCTTGCTCGCGTGCGCCTTCCGGCTCGCTGCGAGACGGCGGTCCTGCGCCTCCCGCAAGGCCTCGCGGATCGCCGTCTCACCGCCGGTGGCGATGGTGAAACCCCGCGTCCGGTCGGCTTCGATCGCATCCATATCCACCCCGCGCCGTGGCGCGCTCGCCCTGTCCGACAGTGCGTACCCGAGAAGTTCGCCAACCGTGATCGCATGGTTGCGGCCTTGGCCGTCGAGCCAAATCAAGCAACATCCGAAACTGGCCCGGCGGCGACACCAGGAACTGGCCCACCCCGTCATGCGGTTTCGTCGGTTTCGCGCGCCGCGCCTGCAGCTGTCGCCGCGGATGGTGATGGCGTGGCTGTGGTGCGGCAGCCGCTCGAGGATCGCGGTGGCGACCACCGGATCGCCGAAGACGGAGCCCCACTCGCCGACCGACCTGTTCGAGGTGATCAGCATGGCGCCGCGCTCGTAGCGGCGCGACACCAGCTGGAAGAACAGGCGAGCGGCGTCGGGCTCGAGCGGCAGGTAGCCGAGTTCGTCCACGATCAGCAGCCTG